>JBLHZH010000028.1:0-13294 GCA_047629695.1 Rhodoferax sp. | reverse complement strand
GCAATGCTGATTTTTCCAGGGGTGGGGAACTCGTGGTAATCGAGCGCGGCGCGGCGCAGCTCGGCACGTTTTTCTTCAGCGTTGGTTTTTGTCAGGGGCATGTGTGTCTCCTGCTGCAATCAGTCTGGCCGAAAGGCCAGCCCGTCAGCGTTAATCTTAATCTGAAATTGTAGACCCAGACATGGCCTCCTCCGGCGCAGCCACGCCAGCTTATCCGGGTTTTGTGCCGGTCAAGCAGAGAACCGCGCGTGGACCGTCGTTCAGCCATGGAAGCCCTTCAGCCCCAGACTCATCAACCAGTGAGACGACCCTCCTTTTACGCGATGTCCTTGGGAGGGGCTCGGGCCTGAGGCGTTGCCTGCGCCGCATCCACGGCTGCTCGTCAAACAATCTCAATGAGACATCACATGACTTGATCGACCCACATCAATTCAGACCGTCAACCCCGCATCAAGGCCTCAATTTCATCGGCCGTTACCGGCACGTCACGGCTGATCAGTTCACAGCCGGTCGGCGTCACGATGGCATCATCTTCAATGCGAATACCGATGTTGTGAAACTGCGCGGGCACACCGTCTGCCGGGCGCACATAGAGACCGGGCTCGATCGTCAACACCATACCGGGCTGCAGAAGACGGCTGGGGCGGTCTTTGATGGTGGCACCACTCAGCGGGTCTTTGCGCTCGCTGACCTGTCCGATTTCGGCCGGTTCGATGTAGCTGCCGCAGTCGTGCACATCCATACCCAGCCAGTGGCCGGTGCGGTGCATATAGAACGGAAAGTAGGCACGCTTCTCGATCACATCCTCCAGCGAACCAACCTTGTTTTTGTCCAGCAACCCGAGGTCCAGCAAGCCCTGCGCTAGCACTTTGACGGTGGCTTCGTGGGGCGCGGTAAAACGGGCACCGGCGTGAGTGGCGGTGATGGCTGCCACTTGGCTGGCCAGCACCAAGTCATAGAGCGCACGCTGGGGTCCGCTAAATTTACCATTGGCGGGGAAGGTACGGGTGATGTCGGAGGCGTAACCATCGAGCTCGCAGCCGGCATCAATCAATACCAGTTCACCGTCCCGCACCTGACCCACATCGGCCCGGTAGTGCAGCACGCAGGCATTGGCACCGGCGGCCACGATCGAACCATAGGCCGGTGCCTGCGAGCCATGGCGGCGAAACTCATGTAGCAACTCGGCATCCAAGTGATACTCGCGCACCTCCTGACCCTCACGCAGCATACGGCTTGAGAGCTGCATGGCGCGAATATGGCCGCCGGCGCTGATCTGCGCGGCGCGGCGCATGATGTCCTGCTCATGCGCATCCTTGACCAGTCGCATCTCGTCGAGTGGGCCACACAGGTCACGCTGCTGCTCGGGGCAAATCGTGCCAAACCGGACACGAGTGCGCACGCAGCTCAACCAGCCATCGACCCGTGTCTCCAAGCCCTTGTGGGTTGCAAAGGGATACCAGACCGCATCGCGACCGTCGAGCAGAGCCGGCAGTTGGGTGTCCAGCTCAATCACCGAAAAAGCCGCCGCCACACCCAATTGCGCCGGTGCGGCATCCGGCCCGAGGCGATAGCCGTCCCAGACCTCACGCTCTATGTCCTTGGGCGCGCAAAACAGCGTGCTCTTACCGTCGCCACTGATCACCAACCAGGCTTGTGGCTCGGTGAAGCCGGTCAGGTAATAAAAGTAGCTGTCATGGCGGTACAAAAAATCAGCATCGCGGTTGCGTGACTGCTCGGGCGCGGTGGGAATAATGGCCAAGCCTTTGGGGCCCAGCAAGGCCGCCAGTCGGGCGCGGCGTTCGGCATAGATCGTATTGGCAGGGGTGCGACTCATGATTTTTAGCTCCAATTAAGGGTTCAGCTGCGCCAACCGCTGCGGGGTGCCGACATCAGTCCAGGCCCCGTCATACAGCTCGGCGCTAACTTCACCATTGTCCATGGCCGCACGCAACAGTGGCGCCAAAGGGGCTTTGATGCCCTGCAGATTGCCCGCTGGAATCGGCGTATGAGGCGGTGCAAACAAGGCCTCGCGATACAGGCCAATGGTGGCATAGGTATAGCGCAGTCGCGGGTCGTCGAGCGCCAAGTTCAACGCGAGCGCGACCCCATCTGAATCTGGCGCCGACAACCCAAAGTCTCCTTTTGGGTTATGCGCCGGATTGGCGACCAACCAAAGGTGCGCCAGTTTATCGCTGGCCACAAAGCGGTCCACTGCCGCCTTTGAGAACACAAAATCAGGCACGAACACATCGGCCGCCAGCACCCAGAAAACACCGCGGTTCGCGTCTTTATTTTCGGCGGGGCAGAGCAGCGGTAAGGCCCGTGCAATGCCGCCAGCAGTTTCCAGCGCGGCCCCAAAGTCTCGCCCCTCATGCGAATAGGCCACCGACAAAGACATTGGCGCGGATGGGTTTGAAAAATAGTCCATCAGTTGCGCGTCCAGCCAGGCGGTATTGAGCACCACGCGTTGCACGCCGTCCCGTGCCAGCGCGTCCAGCAGCCATTGCAGCAAGGGCTTGCCGCGCACCGTCAGCAGGGGCTTGGGGCAGTGGTCGGTCAGCGGGCGCATACGCTCGCCACGGCCAGCGGCCAGCACCATGGCCGGAATCGGCGCCGGGGGCGCCATCAGGGTCGGGATCATAAGACAAATTTCTCCAAAGTTTAAACGGTATCGTTGCGGCTTCAACGGCACTATACGCAGCGCCCCACGCGCTGCCCGGTAAAATTAGCGGTTTCCTACCCTTCACCCCTTAGAACTACCCCGGAGTTGGCACAGATGGCTGATACAAAACAAATGCAAAAAGCAGAACAAGTCGCGCAACCCGTGCAAAAAAACGGCACCAGCCAGGCCGATATGGCTAACGCCATTCGTGCGCTGGCGATGGACGCAGTCCAGGCCGCCAACTCGGGGCATCCCGGCGCACCGATGGGCATGGCCGACATAGCCGTGGCCCTTTGGAGCCAGCACCTCAAACACAATCCAGCCAACCCGAACTGGCTGGACCGCGACCGCTTTGTCCTGAGTAACGGCCACGGTTCAATGCTGCTGTACGCGGTGCTGCACCTCACGGGCTACAAACTGCCAATGACCGAGTTGAAAAACTTCCGCCAGTTGCACAGCAAAACCGCCGGCCACCCCGAGGTTGGCGTCACGCCGGGCGTCGAGACCACCACCGGCCCGCTCGGACAGGGCCTAACCAATGCAGTTGGTATGGCGCTGGCAGAAAAGCTGCTGGCACAAGAGTTCAACCGCGACGGGCACGAGGTCATCAACCACAACACCTTCACCTTCATGGGCGACGGCTGCCTGATGGAAGGCATCAGCCACGAAGCCGCCGCCCTGGCCGGCGCCTGGAAACTCAACAAACTGGTGGCCCTGTACGACGACAACGGCATCTCGATTGATGGCCAGGTTGCGCCCTGGTTCATCGACAACACCGCCCAGCGTTTTGGCGCCTACGGCTGGAACGTGCTCGGTCCGATTGACGGTCACAACGCCGCCCTCGTCGCCAGTACGATTGCCGCGGCAAAAACATCGGCCACCCAGCCGACGCTGATTATCTGCAAAACGCATATCGGCAAAGGTAGCCCGAACCGCGCCAACACCGCCAAAGCGCATGGCGAGCCTCTGGGCGCAGAAGAGATTGCTCTGACCCGCGCCGCCCTGGGCTGGCCGCATGGCCCGTTCGTCATCCCCAAACCGGTGTACGCCGCCTGGGATGCCAAAGCCAACGGCAGCGCGGCAGAAAAAGCCTGGAACACCCGGTTTGCCGCCTACAAAAAAGCCTTCCCCGATCTGGCCAAAGATCTGGTGCGCCGCATGAAGGGCGAGCTGCCGAAAAACTTCAACCAAGTCGCCGTCGACACCGCCATTGCCGCCCACACCAAGGCCGACACCGTGGCCTCGCGCAAGGCCTCGCAACTGGCACTTGAATCCTTCACGGCCGCCCTGCCCGAAATGCTCGGGGGCTCGGCAGATCTGACCGGCTCCAACCTGACCAACACCAAGAGCACGCCCAACCTGCGCTTTGACGCGGTGACAGGCGCTGGCAACGGGGGCCGCCACATCAACTACGGCGTGCGCGAATTCGGCATGGCAGCCATCATGAACGGCGTGGCGCTACATGGCGGCTACATCCCTTACGGCGGCACCTTTTTGACCTTCAGCGACTACAGCCGCAACGCCATCCGCATGGCCGCGCTGATGAAACTGCGCGTCGTCCATGTGTTCACCCACGACTCCATCGGTCTGGGCGAAGACGGCCCAACACACCAGTCCATCGAGCACGCAGCCTCCTTGCGCCTGATTCCGAATCTGGACGTCTGGCGTCCGGGCGACACGGCTGAAACCGCCGTGGCCTGGGCTGTGGCCCTGCAAAACAAGAGCAAGCCCACCGCCCTGCTGCTGAGCCGCCAGAACATCAACTACGCGCCCAAATCAGGCCTAGGCGATATCAGCAAAGGCGCTTATGTGCTGGCCGAGCCGTCTGAAGTCGGCATGAAGAAAAAGACCCAGGCGGTCATCATCGCCACCGGCTCTGAGGTGCAACTGGCGCTCAAGGCGCAGGAAATTCTGGCCACCCGCAAGATCGCCGTGCGCGTGGTCTCGATGCCCAGCAACACCACCTTTGACCAGCAAAGCGTCGATTACAAAACCAGCGTGCTGCCGGCCGGTCTGCCCCGCATTGCGGTCGAAATGGGCGTCACCGACGGCTGGTGGAAATACGGCTGCGCGGCGGTCGTCGGCATCGACAGTTATGGCGAGTCGGCACCCGCGTCGGTGTTGTTTAAACTCTTCGGATTCACGCCGGAAAATGTGGCCGACACGGTGGAAAAAGTACTGCGCAAGTAATCAAAAACTGTTAACCCTTGGAGACTAAGCAAATGACGATCAAACTAGGTATCAACGGCTTCGGCCGCATCGGACGCAATGTATTGCGCGCGGCTGTGCAGAACTTTTCGGACATCGAAATCGTCGGCATCAACGACCTGTTGGAGCCCGACTACCTCGCCTACATGCTGCAATATGACAGCGTGCACGGCCGCTTCAAGGGCGAGGTCTCGGTCGAAGGCAATACCCTTATCGTCAACGGCAAACGCATCCGCCTGACCCAGGAGCGTGACCCCGCCAACCTAAAGTGGAACGAAATCGGCGCCGACATCGTGTTGGAGGCCACGGGCCTGTTCCTAGACAAGGCATCCGGTGAAAAGCACCTGACGGCCGGTGCCAAAAAAATCATCTTTTCGGCCCCCAGCAAAGACGACACTCCGATGTTTGTCTTTGGCGTTAATGATAAGACCTACGCCGGCCAGGCCATTATCAGCAACGCCTCCTGCACCACCAACTGCCTGGCCCCGGTGGCCAAGGTGCTGAACGATAAATGGGGCATCAAGCGCGGCCTCATGACCACGGTACACGCCGCCACCGCGACGCAGAAAACCGTTGATGGCCCTTCAAACAAGGACTGGCGCGGCGGCCGTGGCATCCTGGAAAACATTATCCCCTCGAGCACCGGCGCCGCCAAGGCAGTCGGCGTGGTCATTCCGGAGCTCAACAAAAAGCTCACGGGCATGTCGTTCCGCGTGCCCACCTCCGATGTATCGGTGGTTGACCTGACAGTAGAACTGAACAAAGAAGCCAGCTTGAAAGAAATCTGTGCCGAGATGAAAGTCCAGAGTGAAGGCGCGCTAAAAGGTATTCTGGGTTACACCGAAGACAAGGTCGTTGCCACTGACTTCCGCGGTGATGCCCGCACTTCGATTTTTGACGCCGACGCCAGCATCGCGCTGGACAGCACGTTTGTCAAAATCGTCGCCTGGTACGACAACGAATGGGGTTACTCCAACAAGTGCCTGGAAATGGTCCGCGTCGTCGCCAAGTAAACGCGGCTCCCTGGTCTCGTAAAACGCGCCTTCGGGCGCGTTTTTTTGTAGCACGACTCATTGCGATGTGAGAGTCCGCCTTATTCTGGATGCGCCTGCGATATCACGCAACAGGCCGGATCAGCATTTCCTGCAGCAGCCAAGTGCCGGCGCGGCCCAACGGTCGTTGCCTTGACCAAATGACATCAATCGGCATACGCTGCGGCCAACCACGCGCGTCCAGTTCATGCAGGTTGCCCACCGCAAGGCGTGAGACCATACCGCGCGGAATAGCGGCCCAACCAAAGCCCAGCACGGCCATCTCCAGCAACATGAGATAGCTCGGCGCCGACCAGGCGCGCGGTGACAAGGAAGCGACCTGGCGGCGTCCGTCCAAATAGGTGTCCAGTTGCAACTCACGAAAATTTGCTAACTGATCGGGGGTGATGTCTTTCAGGCCGGCCAGGGCATGGTTCTTGGCGACAAACAGACCGACTTCGGAGGGTTCTGCCAACATGGCGGAACCAATGTCGGGCGGGTAACTGCTTTGTGCTGCCACCACGCCAAGATGCGCACGACCGGTCTGCACCAAGGAAACCAAGTCGCCGTGCTCGGCAATCAGGCATTCAAACGCCAGGTCAGGAAAAAACGTCTCGAACGCGATGAGGATGTCGCCAAACCGGTCCGACTGGTAGGTGTCCGACCAGACCACACTGAGCTTGGCCTCCAGACCACTGCCCAAGGCACTGGCGGAGCGACTCAACTGGTCGCTGGCGGCCAGAATGTCGCGCACCTTGCCCAGCACCACACGCCCATGCTCGGTCAGCGTGGGTTTGCGACTGCGTCGATCAAACAGCATCAGCCCCAGATCAATCTCCAAATTGGCGATCGCACTGCTCACCGTAGACTGGCTTTTGCCCAGTTTGCGGGCCGCCGCCGAGAACGAGCCCAAGGTAGCGGCCTCGGCAAAGGCCGCTAAAGCTTCTGGAGAATGATGCACAAATCGACCTTTACTATCGGTTTTTTAGATGGTAATTGATTTTAATCCATTCAAATTATCGATAAAAATAGACGTAATCCATTAACTATTCCTTAAATAAGGACTTATGCTTACCCAGAAATCAGTCAAAGAACGTTTTTTTCATGCCCTCGGCTTTGAGGCGCTGGCGCTGGCTATTTTTATCCCGATAGGCGCCTGGCTGCTCGGTTATTCGATGACCCACCTCGGTATGCTGACCCTGATGGTTTCCCTCATCGCCATGCTATGGAACATGCTGTTCAACAGCCTCTTTGACCGCGCCCAGCGCCGCCTGGGGTTTGAACGCAAGGTCATGGCACGTGTGCTGCATGCCCTGCTATTTGAGGTGGGCCTGATTCTGACAGTGGTGCCGATGGCCGCCTGGTGGCTGGACATCGGACTGTGGGACGCCTTGGTGCTGGACATCGCCCTTGTGCTGTTCTTTCTTCCCTACACCTTTGTCTACAACTGGACCTACGACTATGTGCGCGCCAAAATGGTGGCGCGACGCCTGCGCCCGTTGGCCGCCTGAGTCAGCAGTTGCGTTATTTCAGCAAACAACGGGCGGGCAGCGACATCGGACTGGGCGCAACGCGCCTGCAGTTCGTTTAATGCTTGCCACGTCACCGGCGCCTCGTTGGGGTCGCGGCCATGGGCCAGCAGTTCCTCCAGCAGGCAGGCAAAAGCACGTACTTCCAGACGCTGCAGAGCCTGCGCCAGCGGCAGGTCGGCGGCGGCAAAAAACGACGCAGCACCAAAGTCACCGAGCAGCGCCTGGCCATCCACGTGGTGAAGGATATTGTGCGCGTACAGGTCGCCGTGGTTGATACCCTGCGCATGCAGGTGCTGCGCCGCCAACGCCATTCCCCCAGCGATACGCAATAAAGTAGACAGCGTAAAAGTCGTGTCGGCGGCATAGCTGTCACGCGTGCAGGAAGCCAAGCTGGGCGGTCCGGCCAGCGCGCGAAAGTCTGGCTCCACCAGCGCCATCACCAAACCCGGGGAAGCGTCCGGGTGGCCGGTTATCGAGCCGTGCACTGCAATCAGATGTGGATGCGTGCCAGCACTGAGACTGGCAGCCATTTCGCTGTGTGGCAGGCCGTCGCTGGTGACCTCGCCCTTGAACAGCTTGACTGCGACCGCGTGCGTGCGGTCGCCACGCTGCCAGTCCGCTTGGTGAATTACCCCCGAGGCACCCTCACCCAACAGTTGTTGTAACTGCAAGTCACGCCAGTCAATGCCAGGCAGCGGGCTTTGCGCCAATGCAGCGGCCTCGCGGCCTTCGCAAAGTGGGTTGCCCGCAAAGGTCAACCACGACAGACGCGGTAACGCCAGCAGCCCGTCGGGCAGCGCCGTCAGGCGGTTAGCGGCGATGCGCAGCAACTCAAGCTGGCGACAATCCGCCAGTTCGGGCGGCAGGGTTTGCAAGCGGTTGCCCGACAGCATCAGCTTTTGCAAATTCGTACAGCGTCCGATGTCGGCCGGTAATTCGCGGATCTGGTTGTCTGTCAATATCAGCCAGCGCAATTTGGGCGGCAGCGCGGCGGCGGGCACGACGCTGATCTGGTTGGCCTTGAAGCCCACCATGCTGAGTTGCGGGCATTGCCCCAGCACTTTGGGCAGGCAGGTGAACTGGTTGTCAGAGCAAAAAATAATTTTTAGCTGGTGCAGCCGGGGCAGGTCGTCAGGTAACGAAGATAACGCGTTGCCCGACAGGTCCAGAATTTCCAGCGTGTCGGCCAACTCAAAAATCTCGCGCGGAAAAGTCGGCAGACCGCAGGACAGGCGCAGCCGCCGGCTCCCCGCCAGCGCGCCGGTACGCAGTTGCTCGAGGGTATTCATGGGTGAATTATCAACGTGCGGTCACCGCTCAGAAGCCTTCCAGCACCACCTTGCCCAGGGTCTGACCGCTTTCCAGCAAGCGGTGCGCCTGCATCAGATTAGCCGCATTGATACGACCCAGATGCTGCGTTGCCGTGGTACGCAGCACACCCTGGTCAACCAGGCTAGCCAGCTCATTGAGCAACACATGCTGCGCCTGCATATCGGGCGTCTGGTAAAGCGAACGGGTGAACATCAGCTCCCAGTGCAGGCTCAGGCTCTTGTGCTTGAGCAGGCGGGCATCAAACGGGCCCGGGTCGTCAATCAGCGCCAGCTTACCCTGGGGCGCCAGTATCTCCACCAGTTGCATCAGGTGCTGGTCGGTTTGCGTCAGGCTAATGACATGCGTAACCGGCGCCAGTGGCAGGTCCACCATCTGCGCCGGCATCGGCTGGTGATGGTCAATCACATGGTGCGCGCCCAGCGATTTAACCCAGGCCTGCGTTTGTGGGCGCGAGGCGGTGCCGACCACCGTCAGGCCGGTCCGTTGGCGTGCCAACTGAACCAGAATCGAGCCAACCCCGCCGGCCGCGCCCACAATCAGCAGCGTACCGGCCGGACCGCTGCCGGCCAGCGGCACCTGTAAACGGTCAAACAGCAACTCCCAAGCGGTGATGCCGGTGAGCGGCAGGGCCGCTGCATCGGCCACCGAGAGCGTGGCCGGCTTGTGCCCGACCAGGCGCTCATCAACCAGATGGAATTCGCTGTTGCTGCCCGGACGGTCTATGGCGCCGGCATACCAGACCGCGTCACCGGGTTTGAACAACGTGGCCTGCGCACCCGCCTCCAGCACAATACCAACCGCGTCATAGCCCAGCACCTTGTACTCGCCTACGGGCGGCACCACGCCGGCCCGAATTTTGGTATCAACCGGATTGACCGAGATCGCCTGCACCTGCACTAGCAGGTCACGCGCCTGCGGACTGGGGCGTGGCAGTTCAATGTCTTGCAGACTGTCAGCCGTCAATGGGCCGGGTTGGCGGTAGCCAATTGCTTTCATGGGAGGCCTTTCATGGCGTTGGAAGTGGGGCGCTTGCCGCGCGTCAGGCCCTGATTACAACCGCATTGCAAAGACGCCACTGCGGCAAGGTTTAGCGCCATAGGGCGGACCAAGCTCCTGCCGACCTCGCACCCCTCAGCGCAGTGGTTTGGCCACAAAACCGATCATCAGACCGTCGACGGTGACAGTGAGGCTGTCTGGCTGCAGTCCCAAGCCATCGGGCAGAGCCAGCTCCTCGGGGCGCAACTGGTGCAAAACTACATCCTGCAGACTCTGCTCAGCCAGCGTCGGCCCATAACGGGCTAGCAAGGCCGCCGGCCCCGGCGGTAAATCAGCAAAGCGCAGCGCATTGACACGCAGCTGGTAGGCGCGAATGGTCTGGTCGTGAGCCTCGTAGCGCAGGCCAAAGTCCAGATCAAACGCGCCTGTGTAGCGGCGCCCCAAAGCCGGGCCACTGGCCTGCACCACCAACGCCGTGCGGAGCCGGTTCAGCGCCGGCAGCAAACGCAGGCGAGGCGCCTCCAGATCAATCGCCAGCAAACCACCCACCGGGTAACGCAACGGGAAACGCTCGGCCACCGCGCGTTGCAATTGAGCCTTCGACACCTTGTGACCGGACGGTCCATCCGCCTGCGACACCGCCCAAGCGGAGGTACGCGCCAGGATCAAGCCACTGGCCAGCATCAATAATTGTCTGCGTTTCATCGGGATCCTTGGTTCAAGCGCTCATTGTGTCGCCCAGGGTGATAGGCCTGCGCCACACATCCGGCAACAGACAGAAACACCTTTGTCAGTGTGCGACGCACACGCGACACCTGACGCAGGTTAAATAAGTCGTATCGACAAATATTATTGGTGGGTGTCAGGATGCTTCATGAAAACGATTCTTCTGCTGTTGGCGGTGGTCAGCCTGTCAGGCTGCGCAACCTATTCGGCGTCGTCTTACGACCGCTACGGCACGGGCACACTTTATGTCACGACAGGGTCGTCTGTGTATTTCTATGGCAGCAGCGGGAACATTGACCCCCAACGCGAGGCTCCGATTTTTTATGCCCTGGCTTTTAACCCGCCGTGCCTGGGCGTCTTCGCGCGACTGGCGCCACGACCGCAGATACGGGCACCGCGCTCTGACCACACTATGCGTCAGCGTGAGCCAGACGACCGACCCGACCGGGCCAACCGTGGCCAGCGCCGAGAGGTGCAGGGCGAGGGCACGCGTCCCGACCGGCGGGACGGTGAGAGCCCGGATCGTCAGGATGACGAGCGGCGTCAGCGCTGAAAACCGGTACTACTGACTCGACTCGCTGACGACCGACCAGCCCGCGTGCAAGTCGGTCTTGTTATTTTCGTATTCCCACGCCGTACCGCAACGGTCACAGCGGTACTGGGTGATGGTGACTTGGCCGTGGCTGCGCGGCTCTTTGCGGTTGAGGCCCTGCACCAGTTCGGGGTGACCGGGGGCGCGGCGCCAGTTACGCTGGATGCCGGCGCAGGAGTCGCACATCGGCTTGGTTTGCAATTCAGTTTTTGGATTCAGGTCTTGGGTCATATGGCTACTTTTAAAGAAAATCGATTGTCGCTGCTGGATCAATTGGGGCGGGTCGTTCCTCGCGCCCGTCTGGATGCCGGGCAAAACGGGCCGGGTCGTGGCCATGCACGGGCGCGTCATCGGCCCAGGGCCAGGCCCCAAATTGGGTACGCTGATAATCGACCATAGCCTGTGAAATTTCGGCACGGGTGTTCATCACGAATGGACCGTATTGCGCCACGGACTCGCCAATCGGGCATCCCTGCAATAGCAAAAATTCGGCGGGCTCGAACGGGTCGTGATTGCGGATCTCCAAACTGACATCACCGCGCAACTCAATCGCGGCATGCTGGTTCAGGTCCTGCCCGGCAATCGCCACCGCGCTCCCTGTGAAGAAATAAAGCGAACGTCGTGTCGTAGCGCTCGCCGCAGCAGGCAGGGTCCAACTGGCGCCCGGCGCCAGGCATAAAGTCCAGATCGCCACATCGGCATCGCCCTGCGCCGCCCAAGAGTCGGGCGGCGGCGCCAAAGCGACCGCTTCAGCCACGGTGTCACAGGCGGACAGACGGCCGGCGATCAGCGTGACCTCAGTCTGGCCGCCCTGCGCATCAAGTATGACCCGGTGCGGCAGGTTTTGCGGCCAAAGCATGGTGAAGTGCGGCGCCGACATCTTGTGGCTGGCGGGCAGGTTGAGCCAGATTTGGAACAGTTCCAGCGGATTGGACTCGCCGGTATTAAGCAACGGGAACATCTCTGGATGCACCACGCCCTGGCCGGCGGTCAGCCACTGAACATCACCGCCGCCAAAACGCGCCGCAGCACCCAGCGAATCAGCATGGTCTATCAGTCCCTTGCGCACGATGGTGACAGTCTCAAACCCCCGGTACGGGTGGGCAGGAAAACCGGGCACCATGTTGCCGTGGTACATGCTCCAGCCGTCCTGGCGACTGAAGTCCTGCCCCAATTCGCGCCCAGCAAGCGAGGCCGCAGGCACCAGTTGCGCATTGGCCGGCAGGTAAGCGTCGTCGTGGTAGACACAAAACAAGAAGGGATCGAGCGTGGTCCACGGAAAACCGAGCGCCTGGATGCGAATAATGGGTGATGTGGCCATCTTCAAGTCACCGGCAAATCGCGCAACAACTGCGCCAGCGCGACGCCGTGCACCAGTTGAACATTGTGCTGTTGGGCCAGACGCTTGGCCGGTTCACTGAGTTCGCCCAAGGCAACATAGTGGCATTCGCTGGCGTCGCGCGCGCGCATGGTGTCTAGCAACGCCTGCAGCGCCTCAGTGCCATGGCGGGCGGCTTTCCAGCGCTTGGCCGCCACCAGCACGGTGCGGCCGCCCCGAGTGAGGCACAGGTCGGCAGCACCGCCTTCAAGTCGCTGCACGCTGTAGCCGTCGCGTTGGAAGGCCTGCTCCAGCGTTGTGGCAAAGTCACGCCAGACCATCGCTGAGACACGCTGCAGAATAAGCGCGACCCGCTGGTCGCTGGGCCGGCCCCATTGTTTGCGCAGCGCCAGCGCGCCAATAACGGCAAAGGGAATGCCAGACATGGCGCCAAACACCCAGTAGGCCGATGGCAGCAGGGCACGCGACAGCAGACCCAGGGTCAGAGCAATGCCGAGGCTGATCCACCACGACGAGCGCAGCAGAATCGCAAATAGCGAGTTGGGAGCCATCTTCAACATGGAGTAAATGCCTTTCTTGATTGGGGCTGTGATGATCTCACAGCCTCGGCGCAGTAAACTTGCACCATGTGTCAATTACTTGGAATGAACAGCCACCTGCCCGCCAGCCTGACCCTGAGTTTTACCGGGTTTTCGCAACGCGGCGGCGGCACCGACCACCATGGTGACGGCTGGGGCATTGCCTTTTTCGAGAGCGAAGCGGCGACCCCGGACATCCCCGGTAAAGGCGTTCGCTACTTTGTCGGCAAAGAAGGGGCGGCGACCTCGCCGATTGCCCACATGCTGCGCACTTACCCAATCAAAAGCCACAACG
>JBLHZH010000027.1:0-13304 GCA_047629695.1 Rhodoferax sp. | reverse complement strand
ATCCGGGTGACCCATCTCAATGACGCCCGCTTCGAAGCCACCCAGCTGACCTGGAACGATCCGGTTTACGTCTGGTGGTATGGCAGTGATGTCGTGGTTTTGACGCGCTAGGCAGGCCATGACCGCCACCTTGGTCAGCGTTCCTTTGGTACGGCCACGGCGTCAGCGCGTGGCTTGGGGTCGCAAGCTGGTGATCGGCGTGCCACTGCTGTTTTTGCTGGTTTTCTTTTTATTACCGTTTGTTGTGGTTTTCAAGATCAGCATCTCCAGCATGGAGAACACGGTGTTCAGCGACTTATGGGTCTGGGCTGATGGCGTGCTGGCGATCAAGCTCCAGTTCGGCAACTACCTGTATTTGCTGCAGGACGATCTCTATGTTCGAGCCTACCTGAGCTCGCTCAAGTTTGCCGCTATCACCACGGTAATCTGCCTGCTGATCGCCTACCCGTTTGCCTACTTTATGGCGCGCAGCCCGGTGCGCCAGCGCCACACCCTCATCATGCTGGTGATGCTGCCGTTCTGGACGTCTTTTTTGGTGCGCGTTTATGCCTGGAAAATGTTGCTGGCCGACCAGGGAATTTTCAATAACCTGGCGCTAATTCTTGGCTTGATTGACGAGCCCATCAGGATGATGAACACGCCTTTTTCTCTGGTGCTTGGGATGGTTTATACCTATCTGCCGTTCATGATTTTGCCGCTCTACGCCACGCTGGTCAAAATAGATTTGCGTCTAATTGAGGCCGCCTTGAACCTCGGGGCCACGCCCTGGCTGGCGTTCTGGTACATCACGGTACCGATATCACGCAATGGCATCGTGGCCGGCTCGCTGCTCGTTTTTATTCCTTGTGTCGGCGAGTTTGTGATTCCAGAATTGCTGGGGGGACCGCAGACGCTGATGATCGGGCGCGTTTTGTGGGACGAATTCTTCAGCAACAACGACTGGCCGATGGCCTCGGCCGTGGCAGTTGTCATGGTGCTGCTCATCGTTATTCCGCTGGCGCTGTTTAACGGCTACCAGGCCAACAGCCGGGACGGGCGCAAGCCATGACGCGCACGGCCGGCCAGCTCACGTCGCGGCTTTGGCTGTGGGCGGTGTTCCTGTTCCTGTACCTGCCGATCATCACCTTGGTCGTGCTAAGTTTCAACGCCAGCCCGCTGGTCACCACCTGGGGTGGCTGGTCGCTGCGTTGGTACAACGCACTGGGTCAGGACCTTGAAATCATCACCGGCTTTTTGCTGTCCCTCAAAATTGCATTTTTAACCGCCAGCGCCTCGGTCGTGCTGGGCACCCTGGCAGCGCTGACGCTGACCCGCTTCAACCGCTTTCCGGGGCGCACCCTGTTTGCCGGCATGGTAAAGTCACCGTTGGTCATGCCCGAGGTCATTATTGGCCTGTCGCTGTTGTTGATGCTGGTCTCGGTGCAGCGCACCTTTGGTTTCCCCGACCGGGGCTTGATGACGATCTGGCTGGCCCATACGCTGCTGGGCATGGCCTACGCCACCGTGGTGGTGCAGTCGCGGTTGCAAGAGATGAATCCGCAATTAGAGGAGGCGGCGCAGGATTTGGGTTGTCGCCCCTGGCAGGTATTTTTTCTGGTCACCCTGCCGCTGATCTCCAATGCCCTGGTCTCCGCTTGGCTGCTGACTTTCACCCTGTCACTCGACGATGTAGTGCTGGCCTCCTTTCTGTCGGGTCCAGGTACCACCACCATGCCGATCACGATCTTCAGTCGGGCTCGTCTGGGGCTCAATCCCAGCGTCAACACGGTGGCAACGCTGACGGTGGCTGTCGTTGCTTTAGGCGTGTTGCTGTCCCATCTCTGGATGATCAGACGCGATAAAAAAATGATAACTCTCAAACCGACCGGACGACCACCATCTTAGGATCGCATTGAGGGTAAGGGTCATGACTTGGCGCGCTGCACTCGCGGAGACGACAGAGGGTATGAGTTGCGACGGCCTTCGGCCTCGCAGCGATAAATTCGGCTTCGTTTTTGCGCGGAGGAACGACGCAGTAATTTAGGGAGTCATTGACGGCTAGGGTCTGTAGGTTCGCCCAGACGGTAGTTGTTTTGGTGATTCCCTGCCTGTTTAAAGATCAGGCCGCATGACCGGTATATTTACCCAGCAGTGCTCTAAAAATGTATGGATAAAGTGCCCCAGTTGGTCGGCTTGCTGATGGTCGATGCCGGCTGTGGCGGCCCGTCCGTCCGTCACCGCCGAAAAGTCGACAAAACTCGGCCGCCCCGACCGGCGTGCACAGAGGAGCCCGCACGCTGACCTCAAAGTCACCCCCGGCCTGGCCGTGAGTACGGCGTGGGCGTGCTGCGGCTGCGCGCAGGCCATAAAGTTTCCCAGACTCCCCGACACCCGCCAGCTCTATGGCGCCTGCGGTAGCAGGTGGACATTAACCGTTGCATCCTGCAGATAGGAGGCCAAGCTTATGCCTGTTGCATATCGTCGCGGCGCAGGCTGTCAAGCACTGACCGAATCGTCTTCTGCTTCAGAAAATTAAGTGGGTCGCGGTAACGTAGCATCGCCTCATACAACGGTACGGGTGCTAGTTAATATCCTGCTCGCTCCGTAAGCGTTGTAATTGGTGGATTCACCTAGGGGTTGCAGCCTTCGGCGGTCTTCAAAAGACAGGCCCAGCGCTATCGCTAGCCCTTCAGCCACCGTGGTCAAGTTGTCACCAAAAATGCCTACGATCGCCCAACCCCGGAATTCTCCGTGGAGATAACGGTCCGTCAGCAGACTGGTACAACTGTCGCTTGCCACGTCAATGTGGACATCTAGCATGGGATGTACGGTGCCCTGGTCTACTTTGTGGTGGTCAAAATAGTGCACTGAAACGCCATCTGGCAACAGGCGCATGAGCCGTTGGTTGTTGCGCTGCATCGACAAGTCGCACACCAGCAACTGGTCCTACGGACCAGCCTGCACGCGGGTCAGCAGGTCAATCTCACATACAGGGCATTATCGTCAATGCGGATGTGGCAATCTTCCTTGTCTAAGCCCGGAAGTTCAAGCCGGATCAGCCCATCTTTGGGTGTGTCTTCTAGATCGCCGGCCAGCAAGACGCCAGCTTGGAAAGCTGGCGAGGGTGCTGTCGGCTTCTTGCACATCGTCCTTAGGGCGGGTAAAACGGGTGAGGGCACCGCTGCTGCAACTGATTAAATCATGCCAGCCTTCAGACAAACCGCATCATGCGCAAGTGGGTTCGCGCCCGATTTTTTGCCAGTCTGCTGCAGCGAATCCAGTATGGTTTTTTTGGCCTGTTAAAGAGGGTTAATCCAGTACGCTACGCCTTTGCGCCAGTACCCTGACAACACTCTATGACCCCAGCAGATCAGTCCCGTTAATATTTCACAAGCCCTAAGGGCTCCGCCTGAAAATCAGCGCACGCAATGATTTTCAGTGGCTCAGGCCAAAACTTCCAGTAACTCGGTCTCTATTTCAATCTGAGCGCGGTTGTGTTGCAGGGCATCACCTTGGATCAAAAAGGTGTCGTCGACCCGTTCGCCCAAGGTGTTGACTTTGGCCAGTTGCAGGTTGATGTGGTGTCTGGCCAGCACCCGTGCCACACAGTAGAGCAGCCCGACCCGGTCGCTGGCCGAGATATTGAGCAGCCAGCGCTGGGCTTTATCATCGGGGCGCAGGGTGACCCGGGGCGCAATAGGAAAACTTTTGACACGACGTGACACCCGACCCCGGCTGGGGGCGGGCAGCGGGCCGGACTGGGCGATGGTCCGGCTCAACTCGGTCTCGACCATACTGGCGAGTTCCTGGTAGTGCTCGGTCAGGTTGGCAGCGATGACCTGGAAGGTGTCCAGTGCATAGCCGTTTTTGGCCGTATGCACGCGCGCATCCAGAATGCTGAAGTCACTCTGGTCAAAGTAGCCGCAAATGCGGGCAAACAAGTCGGGTTGGTCGGGCGTGTAGACCAGCACCTGCAGGCCCTCGCCTAAAGGCGAGAGACGGGTTCGTACAATGGATTTATCGCTGCCAAAATGGCGCGACAACTGGCGCGTGTGCCAGACGATGTCCGCAGCGTCATGGCGCATAAAGTAACCCACGTCCAGCGTGTCCCAGAGGGGTTTGTGGGCCTCGAACGGCAGGGCGTAAAGGGCCAGTTGTATCAGAGCGTCGCGCTTGCGGGCTTCGACTTCAGCCTCGCGGTCTGGCGCCCTCCCTCCCAGGGCGCGCAGGGTCAGGTGGTACAGGTCTTCCAGCAGCTTGCCTTTCCAAGCATTCCAGACTTTGGGGCTGGTGCCTCGGATATCGGCCACAGTCAATAAGTACAGGGCCGTCAGGTTGGTCTCATTGCCCACGCGTTGGGCAAAGTCGGCAATGATGTCTGGGTCACTGAGGTCAGATTTTTGCGCTACCCGGCTCATAGTCAGGTGCTCTTTGACGATAAATTCGACCAGTTGTGTGTCTTCTTTGGCAAAGCCATGCTGCTTGCAAAAGCGCCGTACTTCGGTTGCACCCAGCTCGGAGTGGTCACCGCCCCGGCCTTTGGCAATGTCGTGAAACAGCGCGGCCACATACAAGATCCAGGGCTTATCGCAGCCCGCAGCCAGTTGCGAGCAAAACGGATACTCGTGCGAGTGCTCGACAATAAAGAAGCGCCGGACATTGCGCAGCACCATCAGAATGTGCTGGTCGACGGTGTAGACATGAAACAGGTCATGTTGCATCTGGCCCACAATTTTGCGAAAGACCCAGAGGTAACGCCCCAGCACCGAGGTCTCGTTCATCAGCTGCATGGCATGAGTGATGCCGTCGCGCTCTAATAAAATTTTTCTGAAGGTCTGCCGGTTCACTGGGTCGTTGCGAAACTTGCTATCCATCAGCCCGCGGGCGTTGTAGAGCGCGCGCAAGGTGCGGGCTGACAAGCCCTTGACGCCGACGGTGGTCTGGAAAACCAGGAAGGTTTCCAGAATGGCATGCGGTTCGCGCTGGTACAGGTCGTCGCTGGCAACCTCGATCATGCCGGCCTTGTCGTAAAATCGGGCATTGATCGGATGCAGTGCATGGGTGGACGGGCTGAGCCGTTCCGCGATGTTTAGCATCAAAATCTGGTTCAATTGGGTGACCGCCTTGGCCGCCCAGTAATAGCGGCACATCAGGGTTTCGCTGGGGCGCACAAAAGCTCGCTTGTCGGTCGTGGGCGAGGGCGGCAAAAAACCAAAGGATTCGGCAACTGCAGATTGCAGGTCAAATACCAGCCGGTCTTCACGCCGGTTTGCGGCCAGATGCAGGCGCACGCGAATCAGCCATAACAAGGCCTCGTTGTGCTTGATTTGCTTGACCTCAAAGTCGGTGACGAGGCCGCTGTTGGCCAGCGCGTCCCAATTGTCCCCATATCCTGCGGCTTTGGCCACCCACAGGATGACTTGCAGGTCGCGCAGACCGCCCGGCGATTCCTTGCAGTTGGGCTCCAGCGAATAGGGCGTGTCATCAAATTTGGTATGACGCTGGTGCAACTCCAGTGTTTTTGCAATAAAAAATGCCTGCGAGTCAATCGCAGCAAAAAACTCTTGTTCAAAGTTGGCAAACAAGCCTGCATGGCCGATGATGAGGCGCGACTCCAGCAGCGAAGTCTGTACAGTAACATCCCGCTCGGCTTCTTGCAAACATTCATGGAGGGTGCGCACGCTCGAGCCAATCTCCAGCCCGGCATCCCAGCAGCTACCAATAAAAACTTCAATACGGGTCTTGAGTTGCGGGTTGTCGTCGGGTGACTGGTCGTTGGGCAGCAACACCAAGACGTCGACATCCGAGTACGGAAACAACTCGCCACGACCAAATCCGCCGACTGCAACCAAGGCAAAAGGGGGCGCAAAGCCGGCCTGTCGCCACAATGTTTTGAGGGTAGTGTCGGCCAGATGGGCGAGCTGACCCAGCGTCTTTCGCACCCCCCGGGTGGTCGGACCGCTACGACTCAGTGACTGCAAAAGTTCGGATTTCTGTGCCCGATAATGCAAGCGCATGGCTTGCAGTTCGGATTGGTCGGGCAGGGCGGGCGGTGGGGTCATCAACATGGTTTGAGCAGACGAGATGCCGTTCAGAACGGGGTCAAGCTTGCTTGGCTGATTGGTGCTAGTTGGGCGACTGGTACAAAAGCGGGCATAGCCGGGCTGTTGGCAGACACCGTTAGCACCTCATAGCCGGTTTCTGTCACCAGCACCATGTGTTCCCATTGCGCCGATAACGAACGGTCTTTGGTGACGATGGTCCAGCCGTCGCCGAGTTCCTTGATTTCCTTACGCCCGATGTTGAGCATGGGCTCGATGGTGATGGTCATGCCGGCTTGCAACTGGCTCAACGTGCCGGGTCGGCCGTAGTGCAGAATTTGTGGGTCTTCATGGAACTTGCGACCGATGCCGTGGCCGCAGAACTCGCGAACCACGCTCAGGCCGTGGCCTTCAGAGAAGGTTTGAATGGCATGACCAATGTCACCCAAGTAAGCGCCCGCCTTGACCTTCATGATGCCGTGCCACATCGCTTCGTAGGTCAGTGCGCAGAGCCGTTTGGCGGCGACCGAGACATCGCCCACCATGAACATGCGGCTGGAGTCGCCATGCCAGCCGTCCTTGATGACGGTGACATCAATATTGACAATGTCGCCTTTTTTAAGCGGTTTGTCATTGGGGATGCCATGGCAGACTTGCTGGTTGATCGAGGTGCAAATTGACTTGGGATAAGGGTTGTGACCCGAGGGCGCGTAATTTAGGGGGGCCGAGATCGCACCCTGCACTTGGTTGGTGTAGTCGTCGGCCAACTTGTCAAGCGCGTTGGTAGTGATACCTGGCTGCACAAACTGGGTTAAATAGTCCAGTAATTCAGCGGCCAAGCGGCCCGCCACACGCATGCCGGCAATCCCTTCGGCGTCTTTGTAAGTGATAGTCATGAGGCAATTATCCCATCGGGCGTCAGTTTTTGTGAAAGTGCAGTGGTATGGGCAGCTAAAATTCAAGATTGAACCCCCGTAAGCTCACCAATCCAGGCCCTTAAAGTGACACTGCATATTACTCAAATCGAGGGCGGCAGCGCTCTCAGTCGTTTTCGTATCCAGCAAATTTTGCCGTTTCTGCAAGCCATCCACGAGAAAATAAACGCGGTTGATGCACGGTTTTTGCACCTGGTGATGTCAGACAGCGAGCCGCCTAAGGTCCTCCAAAATCAGTTGTCAGCCCTGCTGAATTACGGCGAGCTCTATGCTGGCCCGACTGATGGCGCCTTGGTGGTGGTCACCCCCCGCTTTGGCACGGTGTCGCCGTGGGCCTCCAAAGCCACCGACATTGCCCACAACTGCGGCCTGGCGGTGCGCCGGATTGAACGGGTGATTGAATACCGTGTCTCGCTGAAGTCCGGGTTGCTTAGCAAACCCACTTTGACCGAGGCGCAGCTGACTCAGATCGGCGACCTGCTGCACGACCGTATGACTGAAAGCGTGATGTTTGAGCGCAGCAGTGCCCTGGGCTTGTTTGCCGAGCTGCAGCCCGCACCTCTGGCCCATGTCGATGTGTTGAACGGCGGTACAGGCGCGTTGGCGCAGGCCAACACCGAGTTTGGCTTGGCGCTTGCCACTGATGAAATTGACTACTTGGTTCATGCCTTTACGCAGCTCAAACGCAATCCGACTGATGTCGAATTGATGATGTTTGCGCAGGCTAACAGCGAGCATTGTCGGCACAAGATTTTCAATGCTGAATTCACGATTGATGGCGTTGCGCAAGACCAGAGTATGTTTGGCATGATTCGCCACACTCACCAAGTTAACCCGCAGCATATGTTGATAGCCTACTCAGACAATGCCTCGGTTATGGAGGGTGTGCAAGTCGAGCGTTTTGTGGCCAAATCAGTCTCCACTCTGCTGGGTATTACTGCCGGCAGTTACGAAAAGCAGAGCGCCACCAACCACATTCTGATGAAGGTGGAAACGCACAACCATCCGACCGCCATTTCTCCCTTTCCCGGAGCCTCCACGGGCGCAGGCGGTGAGATTCGTGACGAAGGCGCTACCGGACGTGGCTCCAAGCCCAAGGCCGGTCTGACCGGCTTCACGGTGTCAAAAATCAACTGGGGTCAGAATCCGATTAACCCGTCGGACTCAAAAGGGTCAGTCAATCAGAATCTGCCCCCCATTTATGGAAAGCCCAGTCACATTGCCAGCCCGCTAGAAATCATGACGCAAGGCCCGCTGGGTGGTGCCGCTTTCAACAACGAGTTTGGTCGCCCTAATTTGCTTGGCTACTTTCGTGAATACGAGCAGCCTTTGAGCTACACCAGCGTGGATTCTGCGGGTGTGTCCCGCGCCCAGCAAGAGCAGCGCGGCTACCATAAGCCCATTATGATCGCTGGTGGTCTGGGTGTGATTGATGCCACGCAGACCCATAAGATTGAGTTCCCCGCCGGCAGCTTGCTGATCCAGCTCGGTGGTCCCGGCATGCGTGTTGGCATGGGCGGCAGTGCCGCTAGCTCGATGGCCTCCGGCGTCAATGCTGCCGAACTTGACTTTGATTCGGTGCAGCGCGGTAACCCCGAGATGGAGCGTCGGGCGCAGGAAGTCATCAACCAATGCTGGATGCTCGGTAATGGGGGCGGCCCGAATGGCAAAGGCAACCCGATACTGGCGATTCACGACGTTGGTGCCGGAGGTCTGAGCAACGCCTTTCCCGAGTTGACCAATGACGCCGGACGCGGTGCCCGCTTTGATCTGCGCGCCATCCAGCTTGAAGAGTCCGGCATGGCCCCCAAAGAAATCTGGTGCAACGAGAGCCAGGAGCGCTATGTACTGGCCATTGCGCCGGAATCGCTGGAACTGTTCAAAGCCCTGTGCGAGCGTGAGCGTTGCCCGTTTGCCGTTATCGGCGTGGCGACCGAAGAGCGTCAACTGATATTGGTCGACGCCGGCCAGGAGTCGCCGGTCGACATGCCGATGAATGTGCTGCTGGGCAAACCACCCAAAATGCACTGCGACGTGAAATCGATGGATCGCACTTATGCGCCGCTTGACCTCAACGGCGTGACGCTGCAACAGGCCTGTATTGATGTGTTGGCCAGCCCGACGGTGGCCTCCAAGCGCTTTCTCATCACCATTGGTGACCGCACTGTAGGTGGCTTCAGTCACCGCGACCAGATGGTCGGGCCTTGGCAAGTGCCGGTGGCCGATTGCGCCGTGACGCTGGCCGATTACAAAGGCTTTGCCGGCGAAGCCATGAGCATGGGTGAGCGCACGCCGCTGGCCAATGTCAACGCCCCGGCCTCGGGGCGTATGGCGGTGGCCGAGGCTATTACCAATTTATTGGCTGCGCCGTTTGAGCTGTCCCATGTCAAGCTGTCGGCCAACTGGATGGCGGCCTGTGGCGAGCCCGGCGAAGACGCCGCGCTTTATGCCACAGTCAAGGCCGTAGCCCTGGAACTTTGTCCGGCGTTGGGTATTTCTATCCCCGTGGGCAAGGACTCCTTGTCCATGCGCACGCAATGGAAGGACGAGACAGGTGCCAAAAAAGTAACCTCGCCGGTGTCGTTGATCGTCACCGCGTTTGCCACGTTGGCCGATGTTCGCGGTACGCTGACCCCACAACTCAACGCGACCGAAAACACCACGCTGCTACTGGTCGACCTGGGCCGTGGTCAAAACCGCATGGCTGGCAGCATGCTGGCGCAAATCCTGGGTCAGATGGGTGATGAAGTACCTGATCTGGACCACCCGCAAGACTTGGTAAATTTGGTTAATGCTGTCAACGCATTGCGCACCCAGGGCCACATCTTGGCCTACCACGACCGCAGCGATGGCGGCCTGTTTGCGGCTGTCTGCGAAATGGCATTTGCCGGTCAGGTCGGCGTAGCCATCAATGTCGATTTGCTAGTGACCGAAGGTGATGGCATCACGGACAGCCGCGCCGATGTCGGCGATAGCAAAAACTGGGCCGGTCAGGTCGGTGCCCGCCGCGAAGAACTCACGCTTAAAGCTCTGTTTAATGAAGAACTGGGTGCCTTGCTGCAAGTGCGCACTGCCCAGCGAAGCGAGGTCATGCAGACTCTGCGCGACCACGGTCTGAGCAAGTACAGCCATGTGGTCGGCAAAACTCGTCCGGCCGACTCCACCATTCAGGCCGGTGTCGGCGAGATCCAGGTCTGGCGTGATGCCAAAGCGGTGTTCAGCGCCAAACTGCAGGACCTGCACCAAGTTTGGGACGCCACCAGCTGGAAGATTTGCCAGTTGCGTGACAACCCGGTTTGTGCCGATGCTGAACACGCCGCCGCCGGCGATCCGGGTAACCCCGGGCTGCATGTGCATCTCGTCATGCCCGAGGTTGCCTCGCCCGCCAGCCCGGCCCTTCTGCTGTCACGCCCCAAAGTGGCTGTGCTGCGCGAGCAGGGCGTCAACTCGCATGTAGAGATGGCTTACGCCTTCACCGAGGCCGGTTTTGAGGCCTTTGATGTCCATATGACCGACCTGCAAAGTGGCCGCGCCAATCTGGCCGACTTCAAGGGTGTGGTGGCCTGTGGTGGTTTCTCGTATGGCGACACACTGGGTGCCGGTATTGGCTGGGCCCGCTCTGTTACCTTCAATTCGGTTCTGGCCGATCAGTTCGCAGCCTTCTTTGGTCGCGCGGATACCTTTGGTCTGGGAGTTTGCAATGGTTGCCAGATGTTTGCCGAACTGGCTGACATCATTCCGGGGGCGCAGGACTGGCCGCGCTTCACCACCAACCAGAGCGAACGCTTTGAAGCCCGCCTGAGTCTGGTCGAGGTGCTGGAGTCGCCCTCGCTGTTCTTTAAGGGCATGGCTGGCACCCGCTTGCCGATTGCCGTAGCGCATGGCGAGGGCTTCGCCAATTTCAAGCACCGGGGCAATGCCGACAAGGCGATTGCCGCTATGCGTTTTACCGATAATTTTGGCGCTGCCACCGAAGCCTACCCCTTCAATCCGAACGGCAGCCCCGGTGGTCTGACTGCGGTGACCACGGCCGACGGCCGCTTCACTGCCATGATGCCGCACCCCGAACGGGTCTTTCGCAATATCCAGATGAGCTGGACTAACGGTGACCCGGCCGCCTTTAGTGCCTGGATGCAGCTGTGGGTTAATGCGCGAAAATGGGTCGGTTGAGTTAAGCCCTCGTCTCTGCGAGGCCGCAGGCCGTGGCAGTTCATGACTCGCTTCACCTTTTAATAACAAAGGAACAACATGCAGTATCGACGTCTTGGTAAAAGTAATCTGAAGGTCTCTGCCCTTTGCCTGGGTACCATGATGTTCGGTGACCAGACGGACTTGGCCGAGGCCGACCGGATTGTCGGGTCGGCGCGTGAGCACGGCATCAACTTTATCGACACGGCGGATGTCTACAGCAAAGGCGCCTCGGAGACCATGCTGGGTAAGCTTTTGGCCAGCGACCGACAGGACTGGGTGCTGGCGACCAAGGTCGGCAATTCCATGAGTGCCCAGCCGAATCACTTCCATTACTCGCGCAAATGGATCATGCAGGAGATTGAGCTCTGCCTGAAACGCTTGGCTACAGATTTTGTTGATATTCTGTATTTACACCGTGACTACCATGACCTGAATTTGGAAGAAGTGGTGCAGGCCATGGGCGATCTGATTAAGTCTGGCAAGGCGCGGGCCTTTGGCCTGTCCAATTTCAGTGGCTGGCGTATTGCGGAGATCATCCGTCTGTGTCAGCAAAACAGTGTTCCAGCACCGGTGGTTTGCCAGCCGTATTACAACCTGCTCAAGCGCGGGGTTGAGGTCGAGGTGCTGCCGGCTTGTGCCAACTATGGCCTCGGCGTGGCCTCTTACAGTCCGATCGCGCGTGGCGTGTTGACTGGAAAATACCCCCCCGGTCAGCCGCCGGCAGAAGGCACCCGTGCCGGACGCAATGACAAACGCATCATGGACACTGAGTTTCGAGAGGAGTCGCTGGTCATAGCCCAGCAACTTAAATTGCGTTGTGAGGCCCGTGGTATCACCCTGGGCCAGTTTTCGACCGCTTGGGTTCTCGCCAACCCGGTGGTGAGCGCAGTGATTGCCGGGCCGCGCACGCTGGCCCAGATGGCGGACTACTACCCGGCACTTGACGTTGTCATATTGCCTGAGGAAGAGGTGTTTGTTGACGCCCTGGTGACGCCGGGCCATGCCTCGACACCGGGTTACAACGACCCTAGTTACCCTTTCTTTGGCCGTCGCGTTAGTCAGGTTTAAAGAGGTCATACGGTTTGGCGTAGTACGTCAAAGGTGATGCATGACAAGGTTGCCTCACAATATTGCGGATGATGGGCTGCTTCTGATCAGTATTGCAAACGATGATGAACAAAATTGTAATAACGCCATATCGGGCAGCAAGACCACCAATTCGTTTCTGGCGACATGACCTCTGACCAAAATTTCAGGCAGCAGGGCAATACCGGCGCCGCTGGCAATGATGTCAATCAAGGCCATGATGTGGTTGCAGGTGCCACTGCCATCGGTTTCGACTTCCAGTTCGCGTAATAGCCTGATCGTTATGCTGTAACTGGCTGACGGTTTAGCAAGGGACCAGATCGCCTGGGTTGAAGGTTGTTCGCGTGCGTTGCCAAGCACACCCCCCGACATCAAGGTGGGTGATGCCATCCATCATCCCATGCTCACTTGGCCCAGTGAGGCTGAGCAGGCTCAAGACTGGTGGCGGGGCCGGCAAACAGGGCAGTGTCAAGCCTGCCATGATCAAGCTGCTGGCGCAGTTGCGTCGTCAGGTCAATGGTAGACCACTTGGGGCATCATCAAAAGAAGTTTGGCGATCAAGTCCGGCACCCAACTTCAGGGAAACGATTTCACCAACACCCATGCCCACCGTACCGCTCACTGCAGCTGGGTTGTCGAGTTTGCCGACAACGCTGTCAAGCCTGGCCAGCACACCGTCCAGTGCCGGTGAGCCGCCCAGGCCCGACGCATAGCTGAGGCTATTAAACTTGTTCTCCTGAGGGAGGCGAAGCGGTGCGACCAGTCTGATTGATAGACATGCAGCACATGAATCGTGAAATGCCCTGATGCCAGAAATTTAGATAAGGAGGACGTCTTGTGATTGAGGCTCCACAAAACCAGCGCTGGGTCAAGGGACAGCGCGGAAAAGAATTGGCGGTCAGGCCTCTATTGCTTGTCGTAGCGGCCATCCAGTAGTGGCCTCGTCCTTGGCCACAAAAACAGTTTTGGCGATGCGCCAGTTGTCGGTGTCGGCAGCGCGATCGGCCCGCACACAGCTCTCCACATACTTGCCCTAGTGGCTCTTGACCCACATCGGCAGCAAGAAGTTGGT
>JBLHZH010000026.1:0-13328 GCA_047629695.1 Rhodoferax sp. | reverse complement strand
AGTTGCTGCCGCAGGTGGTTGCGCACTTCGGCCAGGTCGATGCCGTGGTCAACAGCGCCTCCACCTTTGAGCATGACAGTGCCGAAAGCTTCAGCTTTGCCAACCTGGACAAACACCTGCACAGTAACACCGGCGCCGCCATTATTCTGGCGCAGGCCCTGCATGCGCATCTGCTGTCACGCGCCCCGGCCGACCAGGCAGCAGGCAGCCCACAAGGTGTGGTGGTCAACCTGCTGGATCAGAAACTATGGAACCAGAATCCGGATTTTTTCAGCTACACCCTGTCCAAAGCCGCGCTGGAAGCCGCCAACACCATGCTGGCGCTGGCCCTGAGCCCGCAGCTGCGGGTGGTCGGGGTCGCACCCGGCCTCACGCTCACCAGTCATCTGCTGACGCAGGACAAGTTTGATACGCTGCACAAACTCTCGCCACTGGGCCGTTCGTCAACGCCAGCCGATGTCGCCGCCACCGTCAAATTTGCCATCGATAACCAATCCATCACCGGCACCACCATCCTGGTCGATGGTGGCCAGCACTTGATGAAGTTCGAACGCGATTTTTCCATGTTGTAACCCCCGCAACCTACACATCACCCGCCATGTCACATACCCACGGTCACCAAACCTTGACACTCACCGGTTTACGCTTCAATGCCAATCTCGGTATCCTTGAATTTGAAAAAAATGCGCCACAGCCGATTCAGGTCGATGCCGAACTGAGCTTGGGCACCCAGCCCCTGCTGCCGGCGGATGACGACATCCACCGCGTGCTGGACTACCGCAAGGTGCGCCAGATCATCATCAACGAATGCACTGCCGTGCATATCAACCTGCTTGAAACCCTGATCGGCAAGCTCGCCAACCGGCTGATGCAATTGCCTGGCGTGCTGGGGGTTCGCGTAAAAATAGCCAAACTGGAAATTTTTGACGACTGCGAAGTCGCCATACGTGTCGAAACAGGTCAGTGGTAGAAGGAATCAAATGAGTGCCGTCTGGACAGAAAACGAAGTGCTTGCGTCCGCGCAAGAAGTCAAGGTCGACTCCGCACGGGCGCAGGAACGCGAGGTGTTAAAACTTGAAAAGCGACTGCGCCACCAGGTTGGTAAAGCCATCATGGACTTCAACATGATCGAAGAAGGTGACCGCGTCATGGTCTGCGTCTCCGGTGGCAAGGACAGCTACGGCATGCTCGATATCCTGCTTAAACTACAGGCCCATGCGCCCATCAAGTTCGAACTGATTGCGGTCAATTTAGACCAAAAACAACCCGGTTTCCCCGACCACATTCTTCCGGCCTACCTGAAAAACCTAGGCGTCCCTTTTCATATCGAGACGCAGGACACCTACAGCATTGTCAAAAAGGTGATTCCCGAAGGAAAAACCATGTGCAGCCTGTGCAGCCGCCTGCGCCGGGGCATTTTGTACCGCGTCGCCGACGAGCTCAAAATCACCAAAATTGCGCTGGGCCATCACCGCGACGACATGCTACAGACCTTTTTTCTAAATATGTTTTTCGCTGGCCGGCTCAAAGCCATGCCGCCCAAACTGGTGAGCGACAACGGCGGCCACATCGTGATCCGCCCGCTCGCCAACGTGGCCGAAAAAGACCTCATCAGCTGGGCCGCACACCGCGAGTTCCCCATCATCCCCTGCACCTTGTGCGGCAGCCAAGAGAACCTGCAACGCAAACAAATTGGCAACATGTTGCGCGACTGGGAAAAACAATACCCCGGTCGTGCCGAGACCATGTTTACATCGCTGCAAAACGTGGTGCCTTCGCACCTGATGGATCCACGCCACCACAACTTCAAGGACATCCAAACCACCGGCCAACCCAGCACCGACGGCGACAAAGCCTTTGATGCCGATGAATTCCCGGTCAGCAACCGGCCCACCATCCTGCTGCAACCCCGCCTGGCGGAGTCCCTGCTTTAAGACAACCCGACCCCAAGGAGGCACCATGTTCCGGTCATTGCTTGCCATTTTGTTTATCACACTCGGCCTGAGTGGCTGCAGCAGTATCCGCCTGGTCGACTCCGACGTGCGCAGCTTCGTCACGCCACCGGGCGTGCAGCTGGGCGCAGGTTACCGCTTTGAGCGCTTGCCCTCGCAACAGGCCAACGCGGAACAGCAAAGCCGCCTGGAAGCCATGACCGAACAGGCCCTGAACGAAGCCGGCCTGCAGCGCAACGACGCCAGTGCCCGCTACAGCGTGCAAGTGTCAATCGGCATCAAGGTCGACGCCTACTCGCCCTGGCACCGGCCTTCACCGGGCTGGGCGCCCGGCTTCAATGTCGGCTTTGGCCTGCAACGCCATAATTTGCTGTTCATGGGCAACCACCCCCTGATGCCCGGCTTTGGCTTGCCCGAGCGGCCCTACTACTGGCGCCAGATCAGCCTGGTCATTCGCCAGCGGAGCAACGCGCAAGTGGTCTACGAGACCCAAGCATCTCACGACGGATTGTGGTCAGACAGCGAAACTATTTTTCCCGCTATGCTGCGGGCCGCCCTGCACGATTTTCCGAACCCACCCCAGGGTCTGCGTCATATCAACATCGAAATACCGCGTTAAAGACGCCTATACCCATGCAAGCCACCCGCATCATCGCCATCCGCCACGGAGAAACCGCCTGGAACGTCGCCACCCGTATTCAAGGCAAGCTCGACATCGGCCTCAATGACCACGGCCACTGGCAGGCCCAGCGAGTCAGCCAAGCCCTTGCCCTGGCAGGCGAGCCGATTCACGCCATCTATGCCAGCGACCTGATACGCGCCTGGGACACCGCACGTGCCATCTCAGAAGCCACCGGCAGCCCTCTGCAGCCGCATATTGGCTTGCGTGAACGCGGTTTTGGGGTGTTTGAGGGGAAAACCTTCAACGAAATTGAAGCCGACTCCCCCGAGCAGGCGCAGCGCTGGCGCCAGCGTGACCCGCTCTGGGCACCTGACGGCGGCGAGTCGCTGCAAGCCCTGCGTGAGCGTATCGACCACACCGTCTCTGAACTGGCGGCACGCCACCTGGGCGAACAAATTGTGCTGGTGGCGCACGGCGGCGTGCTGGATGCACTGTACCGCGCCGCCACCGGCCAGGAAATTCAGGCGCCGCGCACTTGGGACCTGGGCAACACCGCTATCAACCGCCTGCTCTGGACCCCCGACGGCCTAACGCTGGTCGGCTGGTCAGACACCCGCCACCTAGACGACCACGCCACGCTGGACGAAACCAGCACCTAAGAGACTCAGGAAGTCACAAGTAATTTAATACCATTTGCGCATCATCTTTGCGAGCACAGCGCGGCAATCTAGGTCGTCACGGACTGCCACGGCCGGCGGCCTCGCAGAGACGAGGATCTATTGGTGATTTCCACATCCGAACCTCTAAGGCTCCTCAGATGCCAACGCCGTCGCCCTCGCGGTTCGGCGGCGTCACCCCCAGGTGGCGGTAGGCAGCCAGGGTGGCAATGCGGCCACGCGGCGTACGCTGCAAATAGCCTTGCTGGATGAGGTAGGGTTCAATCACATCTTCAATTGTTTCACGCTCTTCGCCAATGCTGGCAGCAATGTTGTCAAGTCCGACTGGGCCGCCGTCAAAACGGAGAATCACCGCTTCGAGCACCTTGCGGTCCATCAAATCGAACCCTTGCGCATCGACATCCAGCATGGCCAGCGCCCGGTTAGCAATCTCCAGGGTGATCTCGCCCACTCCCTTAACGTCAGCGTAATCGCGCACCCGGCGCAGCAGCCGGTTGGCAATGCGCGGTGTGCCGCGCGAGCGCCGCGCAATCTCGAAACCGCCGCGCTCATCGGTCGGCACCTTGAGCAGGCCGGCACTGCGACGCACAATCAGCGCCAGCTCTTCGGGCGTGTAGAACTCCAGCCGCGCCACAATGCCAAAGCGGTCGCGCAGCGGATTCGTCAGCATGCCAGCGCGGGTGGTGGCGCCCACTAGGGTAAAGGGCTGCAAATCAAGCTTGATGGAGCGCGCCGCTGGCCCCTCGCCAATCATGATGTCGATCTTGTAATCTTCTAGCGCGGGGTACAGGATTTCTTCCACCACTGGGCTCAGGCGATGAATCTCGTCAATAAAGAGCACATCATTTTTTTCAAGATTGGTCAGCAGCGCCGCCAGGTCTTTGGGCTTTTCCAGCACCGGCCCGCTGGTCTGGCGCATATTTACACCCAGTTCATGGGCAATGATGTGACTCAGTGTGGTTTTACCCAGCCCAGGTGGGCCAAACAGCAGTACATGGTCAAGCGCTTCATCGCGCATTTTGGCGGCGCTGATAAAAATCTCAAGCTGTTCGCGCACCTTGGCCTGCCCGACGTACTCGTCAAGCATCTTGGGTCGCAAGGCGCGTTCAATCGCCTCTTCGCTGGGCGACGCAGGCGCACCGGACACAATGCGTTTAGGCGGGGCGGGGGCGAAATCGTCGGTTTGAATACTCACGGGAAATAAGACTGCAAAGTGGAGCTTGACTATAGCTTGCAGCGTCGAAGGCGGGCTCAGGTGCGTATTTAAATCTTCCGACAACCCGTGACGCCCTGGATTACGACGTGGTGTGCGTCATTGCAAGGCAACTTGCAGCAACTGCCCTTTTGCCGTAGGCCGATATTTCTGCAAACGACTCGTTGGCTTGCCGGAAAAGGTCATCTCGACCCATCCGGCCTGCATGCCGAGTAGCAGGTACGTTTGGCGGAAATGATCGTCATGGGCCAACTTCAAACGGCTTTGAATTTGGGCCCGACTCACCTCACCCTTGAGCACACCAAACAGAACCTTGACTTCCCCGATGACTTCCCCGGCCTCCAACCGCACCTGATGCGGAGACAAATAATGAAACATCACCCACCGCCCACCCGGCTCATAGGTCACCTCGGACGGTGGTGTGCCTGCGTCGCGGCAGGCTTGCAGGATGCGCTCAATACCGCGCCCCCAGGACTCGATCATGCCGGTGCGAAAAAATACACTGGCCAAGTCTGGGTCAAACGGCACCGAGGCTTGTTTACCCAGCAACTTTTCGACGATCCAGGCCAGAGGTAAATGACCATGATTCCAGATCATCAGCTTATCTGGATACACGCTGATCTGCACCGGTACGCCACTGGCGTAGTCCCTGTACACGACCGCATTCAACACCACCTTACCCAGCGCGGGCATGGGCATGGGCATGTGCCAGGTTTCCATTCGCTGAAGGCCTTCGTAGGTGATCCACGAGCGACACCCGGCACAGGCGAACTGCCCCAGGTTCTCCCATGTTTGCGCAGCAAAAACCGATCCAGCGCTGCGCCCTTGAGTAATTGATTGGTGCTGCCGCTGCGGTAGTCATATTCACACCAGCAACTGATGGGATTGGGGGTACACAATCACCTGAATCTGAAACAGCGAATGGTCCACCTCTTCGACCAAATTCACCTCTGCCATGAGGCCCAGCACATCGCACATCTTGTTGGGCATATTTTGCATCCGCTTGGCGGCATCGCCCCCCCCAAAGCGACACTGGCATCGTTGCGGCCCACTTCAAGCAAACCGCCCGCCGCATTGGCAAAGCCGCATAGCCAACGCAATTAATCATCGCGCCAGATGATTTTCCATTCGGTACGTTGGTTTTCTCACATTTACTTTCCCAAAGCCCGCAGCGCCAGCTTGATACCGTCGCTCACGCCCACGTCAGGCGGCAGGGCCTTCAGGGCGGCAGCGGCCTCCTTGTCGCTGTAACCCAGCGCCAGCAGGGCCTGCAAAATATCGGTTTGCGCGTCGTTAACCGCCTGGGCCGACAGACCGATGTCAGGGCCCAACTTACCTTTAAGCTCAAGCAACAAACGCTCGGCAGTTTTCTTGCCGATGCCGGGTACCTTGGTTAAACGCCCGCCCTCCTGCAGGGTCACGGCCTGCGCCAACTCCCCCACGCTCATACCCGACAGCACCGACAAGGCCATGCGCGGCCCTACGCCCGTAATCTTGATTAACTGACGAAAACCCTCGCGCTCAGCCGGTGTAGCAAACCCGTACAAAATTTGTGCATCTTCACGCACCACAAAATGCGTCAACAGACTCACTCGCGCGCCCAAATCGGGCAGGTTGTAAAACGTGCTCATGGGCACATGTACTTCATAGCCCACGCCGTTGCAATCCACCACAATCTGGGGTGGATTTTTATGGTCAAGGGTACCTGTCAGTTTGCCAATCATTTTTTGCCTATCATGCGTAGCTAATTTCTGGAATTATCAACTTGATTCTCCGACACATTTTCTCCCCCCCCAACAACACCCGCTTAGGTCACCTGTGCGGCCCGGTTGACGAACACCTGCGCGCCCTTGAACTGGCGCTGCAAGTCAAAATTGCCCATCGGCATGAGCAATTCAAGGTCGACGGCACAGCCGCCAATGCCAAACGCGGTATGGAAATGCTGCAGGCCATGTATGAGATGGCGGCGCGCCCGATCGAACCCGCCACCGTGCAACTGATGCTGGCCGGCGACCCCGACATGCTGGAGTCCGAAGGTCCGGCCCTCAAAACCAAACGCAGCGACCTCAAACCCCGCACCCTGAACCAGGCGGCCTACCTGGACCGTATCGCCAGCCACGACATCACCTTTGGCATTGGTCCGGCCGGCACCGGCAAAACCTACCTCGCCGTGGCCATGGCAGTAGACGCCCTGCAACGCAGTGCCGTGCAACGCATCATGCTGACCCGCCCAGCCGTGGAGGCGGGCGAGCGTCTGGGCTATTTACCGGGCGATTTGACACAAAAAATTGATCCTTATTTGCGCCCACTGTATGACGCGCTGTATGAGTTGATGGGTTATGAGCAGGTGCAAAAAGCGCTGGAGCGCCAGACCATTGAAATCGCCCCGCTGGGCTTTATGCGCGGGCGCACTCTGAACAACGCCTTCGTGATTCTGGACGAGGCGCAAAACACAACGCCTGAGCAGATGAAGATGTTTCTGACGCGCATCGGCTTTGGCTCCAAAGCCGTGGTCACCGGCGATGTCAGCCAGATCGACCTGCCCAAAACCCAGCTCAGCGGCCTGATCGACGCCGAACGCGTGCTCAAGCGGGTGGACGGCATCGCCATCTGCCGCTTTACCAGCCTAGATGTCGTGCGCCACCCGCTGGTCGCCCGCATTGTCGACGCCTACGACGCCTCCAGGCCCAACCCTTGAGCTACCCGGACATTACCAATATCCCGTCATAAATTTCTCGTCTTCGCGAGCGCAGCGTGGCAGCCCATGCCTTCTTGGCATGCCGCGCTGCGCTTGTAAAAACGAGTGAGGGTCATGGACTGCCAAGGCCTCCAGCCTCGCAGCAACGAGGGTCTGTTGGTGACTTTCACATTTTTAACCCAACCCAAACCGGGTCCAGCGAGACCTTTTTACCCATGCTGATGCTCAACGAACTCTCCCTGTCACTGCAATTCGGCAAGATCGACAATGCTGCCCTGCACCGCGCGGCCCTGCCACGCCACAAGGTGACGCGCTGGATTCGCCATGCGCTGCAGAGCGATGCCGAAATTACCGTGCGCATCGTCGACGCTGAAGAAGGCCTGGCGCTGAACCGCGACTACCGCAAAAAAGAATACGCCACCAATGTGCTGACCTTTGACTACACCATGGAGCCCGTGGTCACCGCCGACCTGGTGCTGTGCGCACCGGTGGTGGCCCAAGAAGCCAAAGAACAAGGCAAGACGCTGCAAGCCCATTACGCCCACCTGCTGGTGCATGGCACCTTGCACGCCCAGGGTTGGGACCATGAGACCAGCGAAGAAGATGCCCAAGTCATGGAGCTGCGTGAAACCGAAATTCTGGCCCGACTCGGTTTTGAAAATCCATATTGAGGGAAACATTACTCCCCAAAGAACTCCTTTGACTTATCGTCTTAGTGCAGCGCAGCAATCCAGAGTTCATGAACTGCCGCGGCCTGCGGCCTCGCAGAGACGAGGGTTCTTTGAGCTCCCCAACCCACCAACGTCCAACCAAGGCGACAGAAACCATCAGTCAGGCGGCATACGCAAAGGGATTGTCACCGGGCCGTCGTTCACCAAATGCACTTGCATGTCGGCGCCAAACTGACCAGTCTGAACCACCGGGTGCGCACGCCGGGCCAACGCCACAAAATAATCGTACAAACGACGTCCTTCATCGGGCGCCGCCGCTGCGCTAAAGCCTGGCCGGTTGCCGCTTGACGTATCCGCCGCCAGCGTGAACTGGCTGACGACCAGCAAGCCGCCCAGCTGGCCCTGACCATCCAGGTTTTGCACGCTATGGTTCATCTTGCCGGCGGCATCGCTGAAAATACGTAGCTTCAAAAGCTTGACCAACAGCTTGTCGGCCTGAGCCTCGGCGTCGCCACGCTCGGCGCACAGCAAGACCAGCAGCCCCGGACCGATCTCGCCGGACACCGCGCCGTCAATCACCACGCGCGCCTCGCTGACGCGCTGCAACAAAGCCAGCATGCTGCTTAGCCCAGCGTGACACGGGCAAACTTGCGCTTTCCCACCTGCACCACGTAGATACCAGCGCCCAGCTTGAGCCCCTTGTCGCTGACCACGCCCGAGTCAATACGCACGCCACCACCATCAATCAGGCGATTGCCTTCACCACTGGAGGCCACCAGTCCGGCCAGCTTCAGCAGCGCGCCAATGCCTAGTGAAGCACCACCCGCGCCCAACGGCAAGGCCACATCGGTCAGCTCATCGGGTACGCCACCCTTGCTGCGGTTAATAAAGTCCTGCTCGGCCGCATCCGCCCCCGCCGCCGAGTGAAAGCGGGTCGTGATCTCTTTGGCAAGCGCCACTTTGGCGTCTTTCGGGTTGCGCCCAGCGACCACCTCGGCTTTCAACAAAGCAATCTCGGCCTCGCTCTTAAAACTCAGCAGGGTGAACCAGCGCCACATCAGCACATCGGAGATGCTCAGCACCTTGGCAAACATGGTGTTGGCCTCTTCCGAAATGCCGATGTAATTGTTTTTACTCTTGGACATTTTCTCAATGCCATCCAGCCCCTCGAGCAGCGGCATCGTCAGCACGCACTGCGGCTCTTGGCCGTACTCTGCCTGCAGATGGCGGCCCATGAGCAAATTGAACTTCTGGTCGGTGCCACCCAACTCCAGATCACTGTTGAGCGCCACCGAATCGTAACCCTGCAGCAGCGGGTACAAAAATTCATGCACGCTGATCGAAGTGCCCGATTTGAAGCGGTCATGAAAATCGTTGCGCTCCATCATGCGCGCCACAGTATATTTGGCCGACAGGTCAATCATGCCGCGCGAGCCCAGCGCATCACACCATTCGCTGTTGTAGCGAATTTCGGTTTTGGACGGGTCCAGCACCATCGATGCCTGACGGTAATAGGTCTGCGCATTAACCTCGATCTGCTCACGAGTCAGCGGCGGCCGGGTCGAGTTACGGCCCGACGGATCGCCTATCAGAGTGGTGAAATCGCCAATCAAAAAGATCACCGTGTGCCCCAGATCCTGCAGCTGGCGCATCTTATTCAACACCACGGTATGGCCGATATGGATATCGGGCGCTGTCGGGTCCAGCCCCAGCTTGATGCGCAACGGGATGCCGCTGGCCTCCGAACGCGCCAGTTTTTTAAGCCAGTCTTCTTGTGGCAAAAGTTCATCACAACCCCGCAAAGACACCGCCATCGCCTCCCGAACACGGTCGGTTACAGAAATGGGGGAAAGTAAAGCTTGATTCATAAGGGTTTATCTCAGTGCGCCAGAGGTATGCGAAGTTATAATAATTTTTCGCTTTTGCGCTTGATTTTAAGTGGCCAAATCCGGACACCTCTGCCCCCGGTCTGTCTTCTGCGCGCCAACCCTGATTTGGAATCACTTATTTTGTTAAACAGCCTTCTCACCGCTGGGAACTCATTGCTGACATCCTCCAGCCGCGCTCTCAAACAATACCCCCGTCGTGTCACCGCCGTTCTAGCCACCCTTATGCTGGGTGGTGGTGGTGGTGCTTTTGCTGTGGTCTCGTTCGGCCCTGATGCCTCCGACCTGCCGGTACAAATGGTCCAACAAACCGTTCAAGCCCTGCCCGCTTACGAGCCCTTCAACGACCTGAACATCGCACAGTTCAGACTCTTCCGCTCCGAGCTCACCCGCTCCAACGACACCGCCAACACCCTGCTGCAACGCCTGGGCGTTGACGACACAGTCGCCGCCGCCTTCATGCGCAACAACGACACGGCACGCCAATTGCTGAGCGGGGCCAGTGGTCGCAGCGTCACCGCAGAGACCAACGACAACAACACCCTTCACAAGCTGACCGGGCGCTGGAGTAGCGACACCGAAGGTCAGTTCAATCGCCTTGTCATTGAGCAAACCCCTGACGGCTTCATCGCCCGCATGGAGTCAGCCCCGCTAACGGCCAGTACCCGTTTAGCCAGTGGCACCATTCAGAGCTCCCTATTTGCCTCTACTGACGAGGCCAACATACCCGACGTCATTGCCAGCCAGGTTGCTGAAATTTTCTCGGGTGACATCGACTTTCGCCGTGACTTACGCAAGGGTGACCGTTACTCCATCGTTTATGAAACCTTGGAAGGCGATGGCGAACCCCTGCGCTCCGGCCGCGTCCTGAGCACCGAATTCGTCAATAACGGTAAGAACTTCGAGGCCATGTGGTTCCAAGAGCCGGTGCCTGCGGGCGTCCGCGCCTCTGCCGTTGCCACCGCCAAAGGCGGCTACTACACGCTTGACGGCCAAAGCCTGCGGCGTGCCTTTCTCGCCTCCCCGCTGGCCTTCTCGCGTGTCAGCAGTGGTTTTGGCCAGCGCTTTCACCCGATCCTCAAAAACCAGCGGGCCCACCTCGGGGTTGACTTTGCTGCGCCTACGGGCACACCGATACGCGGCGCAAGCGATGCCGTTGTTGACTTTGCCGGCAAACAAAACGGCTACGGCAATGTCGTCTTTTTAAAGCACCGCAACAACATCACCACCGTCTACGCCCACATGAGTCGTATCAATGTGCGCAAAGGCCAACACATTGACCAGGGTGACGTCATCGGTCTAGTGGGCTCCACCGGCTGGGCCACCGGACCGCACCTGCATTACGAGTTCATCAAGAATGGCGTCCACCAGGACCCACTCCTCATGGCACGCGATAGCAACAGCCTGCCGGTCCAAGCAGCGGCTCGACCTGCGTTCAATCGTCTCGCCGCTGAAAGCCGCCTGGCACTCAACGCTGCCGCATCCCTGGTGAAAACCAACGCGCAGTAACACAGCAACTCAGCGAGCGCCACCGTGTCAGAACTCTTTATCGGCCTGATGTCGGGCACTTCGCTGGACGGTGTGGACGGCGTGCTGGTTGACCTCTCGGTCGATCCACTGCAAGTACTGGCGTACGCCAGTGCCCCCCTGTCGCAGGCTCTAACCGATGAGCTGCTGGCACTCAACATCCCTGGCACCAATGAGCTGCACCGGGCGGCACTGGCGGCCAACGCGCTGGTGCGAGTCTACGCCCATGTTGTGAGCCAGTTGCTAAGCGAGTCCGGCACAGCGGCGGCCGATGTTATAGCCATTGGTGCCCATGGCCAGACCGTGCGACACCAGCCCCAAGGCTTCGATGGCACCGGCTACACCCTGCAACTCAACAACCCGGCCCTGCTGGCCGAACTCACCGGTATCGACGTAGTGGCCGACTTTCGCAGCCGCGATGTGGCCGCCGGTGGCCAGGGTGCCCCACTGGTACCGGCTTTTCATCAAGCGGTCTTTGGCCGCCCCGGTGAAACCCGTGCCGCGCTCAATATTGGTGGCATCTCCAACCTCACCATCCTCGGCCCGCACAGCGATGAGGTATTGGGTTTTGACTGCGGCCCCGGCAACGCCTTAATGGACGCCTGGTGCCGGCAGCACACTGGCCAGCCTTTTGACAGCGACGGCGCCTGGGCTGCCGCCGGGCGCATTCACAGCGGGTTACTGGCTGACCTGCTGGATGAACCCTACTTTGACCAGCCCGCCCCCAAAAGTACCGGACGCGACCTCTTCAATGCCAACTGGCTGGCGCGCAAGCTGGAAAAATTTTCCTCGGTGTCCTCGGTGGACGTTCAGGCTACCCTGACGGAGCTGACCGCCAGCGTCTGCTCCGGCGCCATGCTTCGCTACGGCCTGGCCAGCAAAAACTTGATCGTCTGCGGAGGCGGCGCTTTTAATACTTACCTGATGGCACGCCTGCAGGCACAGCTGCCGGTGCTGCAGGTCAGTTCATCGCAGGACCACGGCTTACCGCCGCCACAAGTCGAGGCTGCCGCCTTTGCCTGGATGGCACGCCGCACTCTGCTGGGCATGACGTCCAGCCTCAAAGAAGTAACGGGCGCCAAAGGCGCCCGCATACTAGGTTCAATCTACCCGACCTGAGCCGGGTTGACCTGAAGTTCAGGTTGTAAAGCTCGAGCCGCAACCACAGGTCGATTGTGCATTCGGGTTTTTAATCACGAACTGGGCACCCTGCAAGTCTTCTTTATAGTCAATCTCCGCACCCACCAGGTACTGGTAGCTCATCGCGTCAATCAACAGCGACACGCCGTTCTTTGACATGATGGTGTCGTCTTCATTGGTGATTTCATCAAACGTAAAACCATATTGAAAACCGGAGCAACCGCCACCCTGCACAAAAACGCGCAATTTCAAGTCGGGGTTGCCCTCTTCGGCAATCAGGTCGGCGACTTTGGCCGCCGCGCTGTCGGTAAAGAGGATCGGGCTAGGCATTTCTGTCTGGATATTTTCTGCTACGGCGCTCATGGCTTACTCCGGTAAATTAATTCTGTTAATACTACAGCAACACACTCAACAATTGCATGCCTTTTGCACTTGTCGCAGATGACAGTGTGGGTTTTTAAGTCTAAGAACATCGAAAGCACCCTCGTCGCGGCAAGGCCACAGGCCGTGGGGGGTCCCTGACTGCTTGGATTGCCGCGCTGCGCTTAAAAAGCGAGAAGTTCGGATGCGGGATAGTTGTAATTTTCTATTCCACTCAATGCAAACAGCCACCGGAACTTGCATTCTGGCGGCTGCTGTAGGCAACAATTCGTTGGCGAAATTTCTTTGGAAATTAACGCTTACTAAACTGTTTACGGCGACGCGCACCGTGGAAGCCAACCTTCTTACGCTCAACTTCGCGCGCATCACGCGTCACAAAGCCGGCTTTGCTCAGTTCAGGCTTGAGCGAGGCATCATAGTCAATCAGGGCACGGGTAATACCGTGGCGCACCGCGCCGGCCTGACCGGACTCACCGCCGCCAGCAACATTAACCATAATGTCAAACGTTTCAGCATGGTTAGTCAACAGCAGAGGCTGCTTGCAAATCATGATGGAAGTAC
>JBLHZH010000025.1:0-13351 GCA_047629695.1 Rhodoferax sp. | reverse complement strand
TTTGTCGGGCTGGCGGGGCTTTTATATCTGGCTCGGACGCGAAGGGCAGGTCAGCAGCAACCCGGTGCAGGATGTGCGCGCGCCTAAAAGCGGTAAGCCCTTGCCCAAAGCTTTGAATGTGGACGAGGCGGTGCAACTGGCCAGTTTCAGCGTCAATGACGGTGACTCGTGGCTGGAAGCGCGCGATGCTGCTGTCGTCGAGATGCTCTATGGCAGTGGCCTGCGGGTGGGCGAGTTGACTGGGCTGGATGTGGTCGCCAGTGCCCAGGCCCGGGGTTGGGTTGATTTGCAGGCGGCCCAGGCCCAAGTGCTGGGTAAGGGGGCTCGTCAGCGCACCGTACCGGTCGGTACGCAGGCTCTGGCTGCTCTGCAGCGCTGGCTGGCGCTGCGGGGTCAGGTGTTGGACGAACCGGTGGACGGTGAAGCACGGCAGGCCGCCCTGTTCATCGGGCGCAACGGCACCCGTCTGTCAGCCCAGTCAATCTGGCAGCGCCTGCGCCAGCGCAGTCGCCAGGCTGGACTCGCCACGCCGGTACATCCACACATGCTGCGTCACTCCTTTGCCAGTCACCTGCTGCAGTCCAGCAGCGATTTGCGGGCGGTGCAGGAGTTGCTGGGCCACGTCAGCATCACCACGACCCAGGTCTACACCCGACTCGACTTTCAGCATCTGGCCAAGACCTATGATGCCGCGCACCCGCGCGCCCACCTCAAGAAGCCGGAAAAGCCCTGATTTAGAAACTTTTTCAGTCATCCGCGGCGGCTTTGACGGGCGCTGATGTGACGCGGATGATGGGGTGACGCGTCAGCGGGTCGTTGGCCTGACCCGGTTTTCTGGTGCCCGTGGCCAACTTGCGCGTGTCAGGTGTCACTGTTGCTGCCGGGCGTGCCCGCGCAGGCGTCGCCACAGGCAAGGCGGGCGCCAGGCGGTTGTCGAACTGCGACAGCTTGAATACGGCGACCGTGCCGACCAGGTCTTGCGCCTGCGTGTTAAGGCTGAAGGCGGCCGCCGCCATCTGCTCGGCCAGTGCCGCATTCTGCTGCGTCACTTGGTCCATCTGGGTCACCGCTTCACCCACTTGTGTCATGCCTTGGCTTTGTTTTGTACCGGCGGCACTGATCTCGTCCATGATATTGGTCATGCGGCGAATGCTGCTCACCACCTCGGTCATGGTGACGCCGGCTTAATTCACCAGCGCGGTGCCCTGACCGACCCGCGCCATGCTGTCGCTGATCAGGGACTTGATCTCCTTGGCCGCCTCAGCCGAGCTTCCGGCCAGCAGCCGCACCTCACTGGCGATCACGGCAAAGCCCCGGCCCTGCTCACCGGCCCGCGCCGCTTCCACAGCTGTATTTGAGGGCCAGCTGATTGGCCTGATGCGCGTTGTCGACGTTTTGCTTGACGGTGCTGCTGAGCTGCCCCATGGAGGCCGCAGTTTCTTTCAAGGCGCTGGCCTGTTCTTCTGTGCGTGAGCTCAGGTCGTGATTGCCCTGGGCATTGCCGCGCCCTGCGCTGAGCTGAGCAACTGACCGGTCTCGTCGCTTGACGTCACTTTAAGGGGGGGGCGATAAATCGCCTTCGGCCACCTAGCTGGCCACCGCCATCGTGCGGGTGAGGGGCCGGGTGATGGAGTGGATCAGCCACCACGCCGAGACGATGGCAAGAGCCAAAGCGCCCAGCATAACGGTACGTGCCTGATCGAGGGCTTCTTCAGCCTTTTGACCGGCCGCTTGGCTGCCGTTGTGGTTCGGGTCTACCAGCTTGTTGAGGTCGGCGCTAGCACTATCGTAAAGTTTCAGGGCTTTACCGTTCACCAGCGTGATGGCTGGTGCATTCTCATGCTTCTACGACAGGCCTATAACCTGTTCATGCAATTGCCGTAACGCTTCCAGTCGGGGGAAAAGGTTTCATAAATATTGCGCTCGGCCTCGCCGTCGATCAGTTTGAGGTAAATCTGCTGGTCTTTGTTGACTTTTGCTAGCGCCGTCAGTATGGTTTTTCGATGCTGGCCATGTTGCTGCTGTTGCTGCTCAGCACATGCTGTAACTGGGCGATGCGAAAGTCGGCTGTTGCGGTATTCAACTTGTTGGCCACCTCCACGCTGGGCAGCCAGTCGTCATTAATTTCTGTGGTGGTACGGTGCAGGGTGCCCATTTGCAGCAGGGAGGCGGTCACTATGCTGAACACGATGGTAATTAATAGTCCGAAGATGCTGGCCAGACGTGTGAATTTTTTGAAATTGTCCAAATTCACGGTGTGCTTTCAGGGTGTTTTCGCAATACAGAACTGACCGGTGGTGTGTGTAGACACTTGGTGATACTTTTATTTGTCTCTGGCGGCGAAAATTTATATTGTTTTAATTATTTAATAAGTACTAATTTAAATAAATATTCACGCATAAAATCTAATACGCTGTGGCTGTGCGAATCCCCAACAGTTCGTTGTTTTGGCGCAGACAAAGGCTGTAGCGCCCCATAACCCCTAGATTGCCGCGTCGTATTCGTCGTTGCCGGCTTCCTTAGGACACACTCTTCAGCCTTGATAGATAAGTTTTCCCATGCGCAATCAAATTACCGTCCTGCTGGACCAAGGGCTTAAATTTCATTTTTATGTGGCCGACACGCCGCCGCTGGCGCATGACCTTGCGCGCGCCTGGCTTGAAGCGCAGTTCACCGAGCTGGACTGCGAGCCTTTGCGTGCCAGTGGCAAGGTGCTGACAGTCGATAAAGTCCTGCGCGTCACGCAGGCCGCCGGTCTGGCGCTGTTTGCCGACAAGCAGTGGGCGGCCGACTACGTGCAGGCGGTGCATGCGGCGTTGGCCCGGCCGACTATCCAAGTTGACGTGCCGGCCATGGCCATTACTTATTAGCCGAGTCAATTAGCCGCACAATCGCCGCATGAAAACGATACAACTTAAAGCCGGCAAAGAGCGCTCACTCCAGCGCCGCCACCCTTGGATATTCGAGTCTGCTATTGCTCAAGGCGTGGCTGAGGCGGGCGACATCGTGCGTGTGCTGTCCCACGATGGGCTATTCTTGGCCTGGGCGGTGTTCAGCCCCGCCTCCAAAATCCGCGCCCGAGTCTGGAGTTTTGACGAGGTACAGGGTCTGGACGCAGCTTGGTTAAGCCAACTCTGCCATAGCGCGGTTCGGGCCAGAAGTCGCTTTGACATTCAAAGCGACAGTCTGCGGTTGGTACATGGCGAGTCCGATGGCCTGCCAGGCCTGATCGTCGACCGTTATGGCGACACGCTGGTGGCCCAGTTTCTCTCGGCTGGCGCCGAGCGCTGGAAAGTGGTGCTGGCCGACGCCTTGCTGGCTGCCACCGGCCTGAGCCGTTTGTATGAGCGCTCCGATGCCAGCGGTCGTGCCCTAGAGGGTTTGCCCGAAGTCAAGGGCTGGTTGCGCGGGGACGGCCCGGTCGAGCTTGTGCTGCAGGAGCACGACTGGAAATTGTCCGTCAATATCGCCACAGGTCACAAAACCGGGTTTTACCTGGATCAGCGTGACAGCCGCCAGAAGTTTGCCGACAGCACCCGGCGTCTGCAGTTCCAGCGCGTGCTTAATTGCTATTGCTATACTGGTGGCTTCACTGTGGCGGCCCTGACCGGTGGCGCAGCCCATGTCACTTCGATCGATTCTTCCGGTCCGGCCCTCGAGAAAGCCGCCGCCAACGTTGCCCTGAACGGCTTTGACGCTGGTCGCACTACCTTCATGGACGCTGATGTCAACGCCTGCCTGCGCCAATTCGGTTTCGAAGGCAAAACCTTTGACGCCATCGTGCTTGATCCGCCCAAGTTTGCGCCTACCGTGGCCCATGCCGAACGCGCCGCACGGGCCTACAAGGATATCAACCGCCTGGCTTTCAAGATTCTGGCGCCGGGCGGTGTGTTATTCACCTACTCCTGCTCGGGCGGTATCAGCCCTGACCTGTTCCACAAGATCGTGGCTTCGGCGGGTCTGGATGCCCAGGTTGACGGCTATATGACCGATCGCCTGGGCGGTGCCCCTGACCACCCGATGACCCTTAATTTTCCCGAAGGCGAATACCTTAAAGGCTTGGTTGTCATGCGGAAATAGCCGCCAAAATAAATACGCCGCTACACTCCCCAGCTTCTTTCGCCCCTCAACAGAGAAAATCGATGAGTCTCATACCTGCAACCATCCTGACCGGCTTTTTGGGCTCGGGCAAAACCACTCTCCTTAAACGTGTGCTGCAAGAGGCGCACGGGCAGAAGATTGCCGTCATCGAGAACGAGTTCGGTGAAGAGAACATCGACAGTGACATTCTGGTGTCGGACACCACCGAGCAGATCATCCAGATGAGCAACGGCTGCATTTGCTGCACCATCCGCGAAGACCTGCGCGCCACGCTACGTGACTTGGCCGAGAAGCGGCGCAAGGGCGAACTGGTGTTTGACCGGGTGGTAATCGAGACCACTGGCCTGGCTGACCCCGGCCCGGTGGCGCAGACTTTTTTCATGGACGATGAAATTGCCGAAAGCTACCTGCTGGATTCTATTTTGACGCTGGTTGATGCGAAACACGCCGCCAGTCAGCTCAATGAGCGCCAAGAAGCGCGTCGCCAGGTGGGCTTTGCTGACCAGATTTTTATCAGCAAGACCGACCTGGTGGACAAGGCCGAGGTCGATGCCCTGACGCACCGCCTGAAGCACATGAACCCGCGGGCGCCGCTGAAAGCCGTGCACTTTGGGGAAGTCGCCTTGAGCGAGGTGTTTGACCTGCGTGGCTTCAACTTGAATGCCAAACTTGACATCGACCCGGACTTCCTCAAGGAAGACGACCATGCCGGGCACGACCACGCCCCCGGCGAACATTGTGAGCATCCGTCCCACACCGAAGGCGGCCATCACCATCATCACGACGATGATGTCAAGAGTTTTGTTTTTAAGTCAGCGCGTCCGTTTGACCCGGCCAAGCTGGAGGATTTTCTTGGCGCCATTGTCAATATCTACGGCCCGCGCATGCTGCGCTACAAAGGCGTCTTGTACATGGAGGGCACTGAACGCAAGGTGATTTTTCAAGGTGTCCATCAGTTGATGGGCAGTGACTTGGGCCCGCCTTGGGCCGAAGGCGAGGTGCGGTCCAGCAAAATGGTTTTTATTGGCATTGATCTGCCCAAGGACATCTTTTTGCAAGGAATGGAGCAGAGTCTTGTTTGATCCGGGCGAAGCCTGTACACTCGCGCGCCAGCGGTGTGGTGTAAACCTACACTTGGGAGGCAAGGGTTGTAGGTGTTGAGATCGCCTAACGGGTGACTCAAATTAAAGTTCAAAAATAAGGATTCTGTGAATATGACGACTGCTAAAGTAAGTAAGCCCGAGGCGGCGGTGTCCAAACTTAAAGCCTCACGCATCGTGAAATCAGGAACTATGGCTGCGGCGGTCAAACCGGTGGATACACCGGCTACTTCGTCCGTGCCGGCTCGTGCAGGCCGTCCCTCTTCACGGCTAGCCCAGTTGACGGTGCCGTCCATGGCGCAATCGGTTGCCTCGACCGCCGCCAAGGCCAGTTTTACGCAAACGACCTCCTTGCCGTTGATTGTTCCGCCGTTGGCCTCATCGGTGAAAAGAGACCCAAAGCTTGCCAACAACTGGAAGATCAAACCGGTCGCCGAACTGACGGATGCCGAGCTTATTGCCATGCCCGACGACGCCTACATGAACGATACGCAACTGGCGTTCTTTCGTCTCAAGCTGTCAGTGCTCAAAAAAGATATTCTGAGCAATGCTGGTGCCACGACCGAGCACTTGCGCGAGGAAACCGTGGTGGTGCCTGACCCCACCGACCGCGCCACTATTGAGGAAGAGCACGCACTGGAGCTGCGGACCCGGGACCGCGAGCGCAAGCTCTTGAAGAAAATCGAGCAGTCGATCGCGCGTATTGATGCAGGCGAGTATGGCTATTGTGATGAAACCGGTGAAGCCATTGGCGTAGGACGCCTTTTGGCACGGCCTACCGCCAACCTGTCGCTGGAAGCGCAGCAGCGCCGAGAACTTCGCCAAAAAATGTTTGGCGACTAATTCGCCGGCCTTGGCGCCAGATTTCACGCAGCCCTCTTCATACTGATGACTCACACTCGACAGCAAAATGAAGTAGTGCGCCAGCTTGAGTTCAAGCACCTGCGCGAGGTACAGCGTGAGGCGCAATTTAAAGGGCTTGTCTCTGAAGCTGGTGATAGGCTGGCAGATCACGATCTGGAGGAGGCAGCGATCCGCTTTGCCAACGGCGATAATGCCGGCGCCGCAGCCGCTCTTTTGACCGCGCTGCAGTCGCATCAGGGGCTTCCCGCCCAAGCGCAGGTCTGGGCCAGTGCCTTATTTGACCTCTACCGGTTGACCGATCAATTCGACGCTTTCGAATGCTTTGCCTTAGACTATGCCCAGCGTTTCGGACGGTCGGCACCGGCCTGGTTTTCACTGCCTGATTTGTTGGTGCAGCCCTCCCTCGCCTTGGCACCCAATTCGCGGACGCCGCCTGCCTCTGAGTCGGTGTGGGAATGCCCGGTCGAACTGGATGTGACGGATCTGCAGGCCTTGCAAGTCAGCGACTTGTCGGACTCGTCAGCGGTAGTGCTGCTGGACTGGCGAGGCCTGAAGCGCATGACCCTCGCCGCCGTGCCGGCGCTGGCTGAGCTCTTTGCCCAGTGGTGTACACAACCTGTCACGCTGCGTTTCTTGCGCATCGGCGTGCTGGAGAATCATCTGCGCTTGATGACGCCTGTGGGCGATCCGCAGGTGCCGACCTGCTGCTGGCAGTTGCGTCTGACGAGCTTATGCCTGTTGCGCCGGCCCGATGAGTTTGAACAGGTGGCCCTGGATTTTTGTCTCACCTACGAGCGCTCGCCGCCACCTTGGGTGGAGGCCTGTTGCGTATTGTCAGGTGACGCTCCGTCCGGTTGGCCGAATCAGTCCGAGGGGGCTTCTACAATGACAGGTGGGTCGGACGTTGGGTCTGTACCCCGACTGGCCTTGCGCGGCGAGTTGCTGGGTGATGTCATAGCAGCTCTGGACCGACTACAGGCGGGTGAGGACGGGCCTTCACGTATCTCCATTTCGTGTGCGCTGCTGGTTCGGGTCGATTTCTCGGCGGCTGGCAGTTTGCTGGACTGGTTGATTTTGCGCGAGGCGCAAGGTTTTCATGTTCAGTTTCTGGATGTGCCGCTTTTGGTGGCGGCTTTTTTTAATGTGATCGGTATCAACCAACACGCCGGCATTATCCGGCGTACCCGTTGACGAGAATCTTTGGACAAATTTAAAGCAAGCATGGAACAATTTCACGGAACCACCATCATCAGCGTTCGACGCCAAACGCCCACCGGCATGCAGGTGGCCATTGGTGGTGACGGGCAAGTGACCTTGGGCAGCATCATGGTCAAGGGTACAGCCCGCAAGGTGCGTAAGCTCTACCACGGCAAGGTGCTGGCGGGTTTTGCCGGTGCGACGGCCGACGCATTCACGTTGTTTGAACGTTTTGAAGCCAAGCTGGAAAAACATCAGGGGCATTTGGTGCGTGCGGCCATCGAACTCACCAAGGACTGGCGTACTGACCGCGTGCTGCGTCGCTTGGAGGCGATGCTGGCGGTGGCTGACAGTGAGGCTTCGCTCATCATCACCGGCAACGGCGATGTGCTGGAGCCCGAGAACGGCATTGTGACGATTGGCTCGGGCGGGGCCTATGCTCAGGCGGCTGCCATTGCCCTGCTGCAAAACTCCGAGTTGTCAGCTCAGGAGATCGTCAAGAAGTCGCTGGAAATTGCCGCCGACATCTGCATTTATACCAATATGAACCACACCATTGAGACGCTCTGAGCTACTGCTGTCATGCTGCTGAACACTACCGAACCCCAAACTATGCCGTCCATGACTCCGCAAGAAATTGTTTTTGAACTTGACAAGCACATTGTTGGTCAGCAACAGGCTAAACGGGCCGTTGCCATCGCCTTGCGTAACCGCTGGCGCCGCCAGCAGGTGGAGCCCGGCCTGCGTGCCGAAATTACACCCAAGAATATTTTGATGATTGGCCCTACTGGGGTGGGTAAAACCGAGATTGCCCGACGCTTGGCGCGTCTCGCGGACGCGCCCTTTATCAAGGTCGAGGCCACTAAGTTCACCGAAGTCGGTTATGTCGGTAAGGATGTAGATGCCATCATCCGTGACCTAGCCGACATTGCGGTCAAACAAACCCGCGTTGCTGAAATGAAAAAGGTACGTGCCCGGGCTGAAGATGCGGCCGAGGACCGGGTGCTGGATATCCTGATCCCACCACCTCGCGGGAGTCTTGGCGCGGCGGGCAGCGGCGAGGCTGAGAGTACGGCGCGTCAGACCTTCCGTAAGAAACTACGGGAAGGCCAGTTGGCTGACCGCGAGATCGAAATCGATGTCGCGCAGTCTGCGCCACAAATGGAGATCATGGGCTCGGCCGGTATGGAGGAAATGACTGAGCAGTTGCGCGGCATGTTCAGCCAAATGGGTCAGACCAAACGCCAAGCGCGCAAGCTCAAGATTCCCGAGGCACTGAAGTTGTTGCTGGATGAAGAGGCCGCCAAACTGGTCAACGAAGAAGAAATAAGGACCCAGGCGCTGCTGATGCTCGAGCAAAACGGGATTGTCTTCATTGACGAGATCGACAAGGTGACCTCGCGCAGCGAGGGCAGTGGCTCCGAAGTGTCGCGCCAGGGCGTGCAGCGCGATTTGCTGCCGCTGGTGGAGGGCACCACGGTGTCCACCAAATATGGCATGGTCAAGACCGATCATATTTTGTTCATCGCCTCGGGCGCTTTTCACCTGAGTAAACCCAGCGACCTGATTCCCGAGTTGCAGGGGCGGTTCCCGATTCGGGTGGAGTTACAGTCGCTTTCGGTGCAGGACTTTGTTGCCATTCTGACGCAAACCCATGCCTCGCTTGTCAAGCAATACCAAGCCTTGCTGGCGACTGAAAACGTCGCTGTTGAGTTCACGCCGGACGGTATTTCGCGCTTGGCACAGATCGCGTTTGATGTCAACGAACGGACCGAGAATATTGGCGCCCGGCGCTTGTCCACGGTGATGGAACGCCTGCTTGACGAGGTCAGTTTTGATGCGGCCAACCTGAGTGGGCAGACGATTGAAGTTGACGCGGCCTATGTGGACAATCGACTGGGCGAACTAAGCCGGGACGAGGATCTTTCGCGTTACATCTTGTAAATCCAGGGTGTGCTGACCAGTTCGCTGTCATCTTGTGCCTCTAAAATAAATAGTAGATGTCAGATTAAAAAATACTTTGTTTTTCAACAGGGTATTTTTATTTATAAACCCTTGATTTCATTGAACGTAATTGTTGCAAGTCGTTTGCAAGGATGGTTTTTGCTGGTACAGTGCAAAAAAGTGCAAATTTGTGGTGAAAAGTGTACTTTGACTTCTATTTCTTCGTTTGTTTTCCAAAAAAAGGTGATTCGTTGTGTTTCAAGGGAGCTCTTCATTAAGTCTGGATGCCAAGGGTAGGCTCTCAGTGCCGACCCGGTACCGTGACGTCTTGAACGCCATGGCTTCGGGCCAACTGACTCTCACCAAGCACCCGCACGGCTGTCTGATGATGTTTCCGCGCCCTGAATGGGAAAAATTCCGAGAACGGATTGCCATGCTGCCGCTGTCAGCGCAGTGGTGGAAACGCATTTTTTTGGGCAATGCCATGGATGTTGAGCTCGATGGCACGGGTCGTGTGCTGGTGTCGCCCGAGCTGCGCCAGGCCGCCAGCATTGCCAAAGAGACGGTACTGCTCGGTATGGGTAATTATTTTGAGTTGTGGGACAAGGCGACCTACGACGACTTGGAGGCCAAGGCGATGCAGGGCGAGATGCCGGATGTCTTCAAGGATTTTTCTTTCTAAGGGCGGATGGTGGACAACCCATGGACACATACCACGGTGTTGTTGGAAGAGGCGGTCGACGCGCTCTTCAACAACCCGGACCAGACCCCCAGCGATATTTCGCCGGGGACGCAGACCTATGTCGATGCCACTTTTGGTCGCGGGGGCCACTCCCGCCTGATCCTCTCCCGCCTGGCGCCGCTCGGGCGCCTGATCGCCTTTGACAAGGACCTCGAAGCACTGGCCGAGGCGGCGACGATTACCGATCCGCGTTTTTCCATTCGCCACCAGGGCTTCAGTCACTTGGGGGAGTTGCCGCCCGCCAGCGTGGCTGGCGTGCTGCTGGACCTAGGCATCAGTTCACCCCAAATTGACAACCCGGACCGCGGTTTCAGTTTTCGCTTCGAGGGACCGCTGGACATGCGTATGGACACTACACGCGGCATCAGCGTGGCACAGTGGCTGGCTGATGCCGAGGTCGACAAAATAGCAGAAGTGATTCGTGACTACGGTGAAGAGCGCTTTGCCAGCCCGATTGCCAAAGCGATTGTGGCGCGCCGAGTGGCGCAGGGGCCAATGACGACAACCACCGAGCTGGCCGAGTTGGTGGCCGCCACTGTCAAAACGCGTGAAAAAGGTCAGCATCCCGGCACCCGCACCTTTCAGGCCTTCCGGATTTTCATTAACTCCGAACTGGAGGAGCTGGCGCAGGCGCTAGAGGCCAGCCTGGAGGTGTTGGCCCCAGGTGGCCGGCTGGTTGTGATCAGTTTTCACTCGCTTGAAGATCGTATTGTCAAGCAGTTCATTGCGAAATACTCACGTGATGAATACGATCGACGTACCCCTTTTGCTGCGCCCAAAATTATGCAGTTCAAGGCGCTCGATCGCCTCAAGCCCAGTGCCGTCGAAGTGGCAGGAAACCCTCGTTCGCGTAGTGCGATCATGCGCGTGGCCCAGAGGATCGGGCCATGACCCGCCTCAATCTGGTGTTGCTGCTGGCGGTACTGACCAGTGCCCTGTATCTGGTGACGGTACAGTACGAGTCACGCTGGTTGTTCTCCGAACTGGACAAGTCGCGGGCGCTGGCGTTGCGGCTGGAGACCAATAATGAGCGCTTTCAAGTGGACAAGCGCGCACAGGCGACCCCGTTGCGCGTTGAAAAACTGGCGAAGGATAAGTTGCAGATGCGTACGGTCACGCCGGCCATCACTTACTACGTGCATTACCAGGGTGCTGCCCCGGCCGCAGCCCAACCTCAAACCGATGTGACTGGACGGCTCCCGTGAGTCGCAGTGTGGCCTACACCTCCAGCCCCTTGCTGGCGAGCAAGACGCCGGTTTGGCGTAGCAAGTTCATTGTGGCGGTGATTGCGCTCGGCTTTGCCGGACTGGCGGGCCGCGCGCTTTACATTCAGGTAATTGCCAATGATTTTTTTCAGCGTCAGGGTGAAGTTCGTTTTGCTCGCACGCTGGAGCTGCCGTCCAATCGGGGCCGCATCCTCGATCGCAATGGTCTGATTCTGGCCTCCAGCGTACCGGCGCGCAGTATCTGGGCGATTCCGGAAGACGTGGATCGGGATATGGTTCGCCTGCAAAAGATGGCGGCCTTGCTTGACATGTCGCTGGCCGATCTCAATAAGCGTCTGGAGGACGAAGATAAGACCTTTGTCTGGATCAAGCGCCAGGTTGATGAGCCGGTAGCGCAGGAAATTGCGGCGCTGGGCCTCAAAGGCTTCTACCAGCGCAAGGAATATAAGCGTCAGTACCCCGAGGGCGAAGCCGCCGCGCATGTGGTGGGTTTTACCAATGTCGAAGACAAGGGGCAGGAGGGGGTTGAGCTGGCCTTTAACAAAGCGCTGGTCGGGCGTGACGGCTCGCGTCGTGTGATCAAGGACCGCATGGGGCGGGTGGTGGAAGATATTGGCGACCAGATTGCGCCTATGGATGGCCCCGATGTGCAGCTCAGCATGGACAGCAAGGTGCAGTTTTTTGCCTACAAAAAGCTGCGCGATGCAGTGTTGCTACACAAAGCCAAGGCCGGCAGTGTGGTGGTGCTTGACGCCGTCACGGGGGAGGTGCTGGCACTCGCTAATTACCCCAGCTTTTCGCCTTCGGATCGGCAAAACCTTAGCGGTGGGCAGTTGCGCAACCGGGCCCTGACGGACACCTTCGAGCCCGGCTCGGTGATGAAACCCTTCACCATTGGCCTGGGGCTGGAGAGTGGGCGTATCACGCCACAGACGCTGATCGACACCAGTCCAGGCCGAATTACCATCACCGGCTCCACGATTTCAGATTCGCACCCGAATGGGGTGCTCACGGTCGAGGGTGTAATTCAAAAGTCCAGTAATGTGGGCACCACTAAGATCGCCATGCAGATGCAGCCGCGGGAAATGTGGGAGCTGTTCACCAGTGCCGGCTTCGGGCAACGCCCAGATATCAGTTTCCCTGGTACCGTGTCGGGGCGATTGCGCCCCTACAAAACCTGGCGTCCGATTGAGCAGGCCACCATGTCATATGGTTATGGCCTATCGGCCTCGTTGTTCCAGATGGCGCGCTCTTACACCGTGTTTGCGCACGACGGCAAGATTATTCCGGCGACCATGCTTAAGCATAGCGAACCGGCCGTCGGCGTGCAGGTGCTGTCGCCGCGTACCGCGGGTCAGGTTCGCAAGATGCTGCAGATGGCGGCGGGTCCCGGCGGCACGGGCCAGCGGGCACAAACCATTGGCTATTCGGTGGGTGGCAAGTCCGGCACCGCCTACAAACAGATTGGCAAGGGCTATGGCACTGACAAGAACCGCAAGTATAGGGGCTGGTTTGTTGGCTTGGCGCCGATCGAGAACCCGCGCGTCGTGGTCGCGGTCATGATTGATGAGCCCACCGACGGCCAGTATTTTGGCGGTGTGGTGGCGGCGCCGGTATTCAGCGAAGTGGTGCAGCAGACGCTGCGCATGATGGGCGTGCAGCCCGACATCGCGGTAAAACCCCAGATCGTGGCCAATGCGGAAGAAGAGAGTCTGTGATGTTTAAGCTCCAGACGCCACTTGAAGCTGTCGATTGGTTGCGTCAGCGCGTTACCGGCACGCTGCAAACTGACAGCCGCCGGGTGTGTCCTGGTGACGGCTTCATCGCCTGGCCTGGCAGTGCCAACGACGCTCGCCAGCATGTAGCGGCGGCGCTCAATAGTGGGGCCACGGCCTGTCTGGTGGCATGGGAAGATGCCGAGCCTTATGCCTTCAGCGATGAGCGCATTGCCGGCCTATGTCAGCTTCAGTCGGCCTGTGGCCCCATTGCCGCTGCCTATTTTGATCATCCGGGAGACGCGCTGGCGATGCTGGCCGTGACCGGCACCAATGGCAAAACCTCAACCGCCTGGTGGCTGGCACAGGCGTTGTCGCAGCTAAAGCAGGCGACGCCGATTCCCTGTGGCCTGATTGGCACTCTTGGTATGGGTCAGGTACCGGCGCCGGGCGCTCAGCAGC
>JBLHZH010000024.1:0-13466 GCA_047629695.1 Rhodoferax sp. | reverse complement strand
CTTCTTTTTGCTTGTGCCTCCACGCAGGACAAGACTGAAAATTCAAGCAAAAAGACGACCATGATTTATTTTTCGAGCCAAGCTAAGCCTGTCGTGCTGGAGCCGATCGTGGTTAAGCCGATCGAACCGATTCCGATCGTGCAAGGGATTGTTTATTTCGACTTTGACAAGTACAACATCAAGCCGGAATACGACAAAATAGTGGCACAGCATGCACGTGTGCTGATTGATAATCCCTCGATTGTTGCCCATGTTGACGGGCATACCGATGTCATTGGTACCAATGCCTACAACACACCTTTAGGCATGATGCGTGCTAAAGAAGTGCGTGACGCCTTACTAAAGCTCGGCGTACAGGAACGCCAGCTAATGCCAATCAGCTTCAGTTTTAAAGAGCCGGTGCTTCTTGGGCGCGATGCCGCCTCGCGCGCCATGAACCGTCGGGTTGAAATCTCTTACCAAATCTGACTTGTCGTCTCTGCGAGGCCGCAGCAGCCCATGACGAGCTGGATTGCTACGTTGCGTCTGCAGAGATGAAAAGCGGAAAGCCGGCGTACTTTATTCCTGCTCTTTAAGGCTAACCCCAGACCTCTTGTGCAGTCTCTACTACCAAGCGAAGTTTGGCACGTTGCGCCTCCACAGCGATGTCGTTGCCGTGGACTGTGCTGCTGAAGCCACACTGGGGTGACAGGGCCAGTTGCTCCAGCGGCGCGTAGCGGGCGGCTTCGTCAATGCGGCGTTTGAGGTCGTCTTTGGACTCCATGGCGCCCAACTTGGTGGTGACCAGGCCCAGCACCACGGTTTTACCTTTGGGCAGGTAGCGCAGGGGCTTGAAGTCGCCGCTGCGATCATCGTCGTACTCCATAAAATAAGCATCTAGATTCATCTCGCTGAGCAGCGCCTCGGCCACCGGCTCATAGTTGCCGCTGGCGGCGTGTGTGCTTTTGAAGTTGCCACGGCACAGGTGCATGGCCAGCAGCATGCCGGCTGGTTTTTGCGCCACCACCAAATTGATGAATTTGGCATACCGGTGCGGCAGTTCGTTGGGGTCGTCGCCACGCTGGCGTGTCGCTTCGCGCATCTTTTCGTCGCACAGGTAAGCCAGGTTGGTATCGTCTATTTGGACATAGGTGCAGCCGGCGGCGGCCAAGCTGCGCAGTTCATCGCCATAGGCGTTGGCGACATCCTGGTAAAACTCGGGGTCGAGCTCGGGGTAATGCTGTTTGCTGATGCCAGCCCGGCCGCCGCGAAAGTGCAGCATGGTGGGTGAGGGAATGGTGACTTTGGCCGTGTTGCCGTTGGCCAACTGGCTTTTCAGGTACTGAAAATCGGCCAACTGAATGTCTTTGATATGACGCACCTTGTCAATCACGCGCATCACGGGCGGTGCCAGTTCCAGTGTGCCGTCGGGCTTTTGAATGGTGACCGGAATGTCGGTTTTCACGCCGCCGATCTGTTCCAGAAAATCAATGTGAAAGTAAGTCCGGCGGAACTCGCCGTCGGTGATGCTTTTGAGGCCCACATCTTCCTGAAACTTGATGATCTCGGTGATGGCCTTGTCTTCCACCAAGCGCAACTGCTCGGGCGTGATCTCGCCTTTGGCCTTTTGCGCGCGCGCGTCGAGTAGGTATTTGGGGCGTAAAAAACTGCCGACATGGTCGTAGTGGGCGGGTAGGGTGGCGGCGGACGTCGTCATGCATGTGCTCCTGTTGTTAGATTCAGCTTCAGATGGTAAGGCATCTTTGAGTTGGGTCATTGAATACAATTTGGACGAATCTCTGAGATCTTCTTCTTCGTCTCTGCGAGGCTGCAGACCGTGGCAGTCTATGACCTCCTGGATTGCTACTTCGGTTGTGCTCATCGCAAAGACGAGAGCCGTCATGGGCTGCCGCGCTTCGCTCGCAGAGACAAGGATCAACCTAAAAAAGACGATCAAAATATTTCTTAATGTATACAATGCGTATCCATGAGTAGTCAAAAATCTTCTTTTCCTCTCAATGCCTGGTACGCCGCCGCTTATGACGTTGAAGTGGCGCGCAGCCTGCTGTCGCGCACCGTTTGCAAGCAAAAGCTGGTGATGTTTCGCAAGCTTGATGGCCGCGTGGCGGTACTCGAAGACGCTTGCTGGCACCGGTTGATGCCGCTATCGCTGGGGCAGCTTGAGGGTGATGCGCTGACCTGTGGCTACCACGGGCTGGTCTATAACGCCCAAGGCCGCTGCACTCATATGCCGAGTCAGGAGACCATCAATCCGTCCGCCTGCGTGCGCAGTTACCCGGTGGTTGAGAAGCACCGTTTCGTCTGGATCTGGCCCGGCGACCCGGCCAAGGCCGATCCTACGCGGGTGCCCGACTTGCACTGGAATGACGATGCCGAGTGGGCTGGCGACGGCAAGATGATCCGGGTTCAGTGCGATTACCGTCTGGTGGTGGACAATCTGATGGACCTGACGCACGAGACCTTTGTGCATGGCTCCAGCATTGGCCAGCAGGCGGTGGCCGAAGCGCCGTTTGTGGCCACGCACGGCGACCGCACCGCGACGGTGACGCGCTGGATGGAAAACATCGAGGCACCGCCATTTTGGGCTGGCCAGATCAAACATGCCCTGGGTTACGAGGGGCCGGTGGACCGTTGGCAAATTATTCGCTTTGAAGCCCCGTGCACGGTGGCGATTGATGTCGGGGTAGCCCGCACCGGCACCGGCGCCATTCCGTCGGGCGGTAACATCGGCGACGCGCGTCTGAGTGACCGCAGCCAGGGGGTCAACGGGTTTGTGCTCAACACCATCACCCCCGAGACCGATGGCAGTTGCCTTTACTTCTGGGCTTTTGCCCGCAATTACTGCTTGGGCGAGCAGGCTCTGACGCACAAGCTGCGTGAAGGCGTGGCGACTATTTTCAGGGAAGACGAGCTGGTGCTGGAAGCCCAGCAAATCGCCATGGACGAGCGCCCCGACCATACTTTTTACAACCTTAGTATTGATGCCGGCTCGATGTGGGCCCGGCGTTTGATTGATGGTCTGGTGGCGCGTGAGCCGTCGCCGCAGGTCAAGGTTGTGGTGGTTGCACCGCCACCGTCTTTGCGGGTCTGATGTCATGGCAACCGGCTCTGGCAACCTGAAGGCGGCAGATAACCCCAAAGACAGTGGTCCGGTGGCAGCCCAGGCCAGCGTGCAGGTGCAGGCTCTGTTGCGACTGCGCGAGTTGATTCTGGCCGGTGATTTGCCCGGTGGTGCACGCATTGCCGAGCTGTTGGTTGTCGAAAAACTGGGCTTTTCGCGCACTCCGATTCGCGCTGCCCTGATGCGTCTGGAGCAGGAGGGTTTGTTGGATGCTTTGCCCAATGGTGGCTATGCCGTCAAAACATTTTCAGAGCGTGATGTGTCCGAAGCGATTGAGTTGCGTGGCACGCTGGAAGGCCTGTCGGCGCGGCTGTCGGCCGAACGTGGCGCCCCGCCCGTGGTGCTGACGGAGGCTCGTAACTGTCTGCGTGCGATTGATGTGGTGTTGTGTCAGCCCGCGCTGGATGACGAGGCGTTTGCCAGCTATGTGAGTTTGAATGCACGGTTTCACGCCCTGCTCAGTGAAATGGCTGGCAGTGCGGTGATTGCCAAAGAGCTGGAGCGGGTGTCGGGCCTGCCGTTTGCCTCGCCCTCCGGTTTTGTGGTGGTACAGGCCACCAGCCCGCAGGCGCGCGACATGCTCATCGTGGCGCAAGACCAGCACTGGCAGGTGCTGGATGCAATTGAGCGGCGCGAGGGCTCGCGGGCCGAAAGCCTGATGCGCGAGCACTCCCGCCTGGCTCAACGCAATCTGCGCGAAGCCTTGCAGAGTCAACGGCTGGACCAGATGCCTGGTGTGCGCCTGATTCGTAAACGCAGTTAAAGGACCAGTCCCCATGCAAAGCCCCCTCGCCTGGACCGATGCGCGCATCGTCTCCTTTCAAGACGTCACCCCAACCGTACGCGAGTTCACGATTGAACCGGTCGGTAGCGCCTTGACTTATGCGCCCGGTGCGCATTTGCAAGTGCAACTGTTGCTGAACGGGCAACCGCAGACCCGCTCTTATTCCCTGATGGGTCCGCCCGATGGACAGGCTTACCGGATCGCGGTGAAGCGACTCGATGACGGACGGGGCGGTTCGCTGGCCATGTGGCGGCTGGCGGTAGGGGATCGACTGCGTGTGACCCCCCCCCAAAACCACTTTCAATTGGATCTGAATGCGCCGGCCTACCTGCTGGTGGCGGGTGGCGTAGGCGTGACGCCGCTGGTGTTTATGGCCTTGACGCTGGCGCCGCGCGCCGCGCCGCTGCGTTTTCTGCAAGCGGCCCGCAGTGTCGCCGAGTTGGCCTATGCGCCGTTGTTGCGTGACACGCTGGGCGATGGTTATTACGCGTTTGCCTCAGACCAAGGCGAAATGATTGATTTCAGCGCGGAAATTGCGGACTTGTCGCCCGGCGCGCAACTCTGGGTTTGTGGCCCGGCCCCGATGCTGGACGCTGCACGAAGCGCCTGGGCACTGGCTGGCCGGCTGGCGGTTGACTTGCGCTATGAGACCTTTGGCAGCAGCGGTCGCTTTGCGCCCCAGGCGTTTCGGGTGCAGGTGCCGCGTCAGGGGGTTGACATCAGGGTCGCAGCCGACGAAAGTCTGCTCGAAGCGATTGAACTGGCTGGGGTGCAAACGCTGTCTAATTGTCGGCGCGGCGAATGTGGGCTGTGCGCCATGGAGGTGCTGGGCGTGGAGGGCGAAATTGACCACCGTGACGTGTTTTTGAGCACCGCAGAGAAAGCACAAAACAAGCGGATTTGTATTTGCGTCTCACGTGTGCTGGGCACTATTACACTTGATTGCGCTCACCGCGCCGAGATCTGAGAAACAAGGTTGTGTTATTTGAAACAGGAATAACAGTAAGTCATCAATCAAAGTAGCGATTGATGAGTTTTGACGCATATTAAGAATATATTAACCTGAATAATTTTGGAGACACCTCATGCAAAAAAGACAATTTCTTCACGCGACTGCCTTGGCTGTGCTTGCGTTCTCTGCGGCGCAAGCCACAGCGCAGGAAAACATATTCAAAATTGGTCTGGTTTTGCCGATGTCCGGGCAACAAGCTTCGACCGGCCGCCAGATTGAGGCCGCTGCCCGTTTTTATATGGCGCAGAACGGTGACACGGTGGCGGGTAAAAAGATTGAGCTGATCGTCAAAGATGACACCTCAATTCCGGATGTCACCCGCCGTCTGGCGCAAGATTTGGTGGTCAATGACAAGGTCAACGTGCTGGCTGGTTTCGGCATCACGCCCTCGGCGCTGGCCACAGCCCCGATTGCCACACAGTCTAAAACCCCGATGGTGGTGATGGCTGCCGCCACCAGTAGCATCACACAAGCCTCGCCTTATATTGTGCGCACCAGCTTCACGCTACCCCAGGCCTCGGTGTCGATGGCGGACTGGGCACCGAAGAACGGCATCAAAAAAGTGGTGACGCTGGTCAGCGACTATGGCCCGGGTCTGGATGCCGAGAAATACTTCAAGGAGCGCTTTACGTTCAATGGCGGACAAGTGACCGAGTCGCTGCGCGTGCCGTTGCGCAACCCCGACTTCGCCCCTTTCCTGCAAAAAGTGCGTGACCTCAAGCCTGATGCGCTGTTTGTCTTTGTGCCCTCGGGCGCCGGCGCGGCCGTCATGAAGCAGTTCCTGGAGCGCGGCATGGACAAGGCTGGTATCCGGCTCATTGGCACCGGTGACATTACCGATGATGATCAACTCAATGACATGGGTGATGGCGCGCTGGGCGTGGTGACCTCTCACCATTACTCAACTGCCCATCCCTCGGCCCTGAACAAGAAGTTTGTCCAAGCCTTTGAGAAAGCCAACCCTGGCATGCGTCCCAACTTTATGGCCGTGGGTGGTTATGACGGCATGCGCGTGATCTACGAGGCGCTCAAGGCCACCAAGGGTCAGGGCGGCGGAGAGGCTTTGCTGGCGGCTATGAAGGGTCAGATTTTTGAGAGCCCGCGCGGCCCGATGTTCATCGACGCGCAGACCCGCGATGTGGTGCAAAACATTTACCTGCGCAAGGTAGAGCGCGTTAATGGTCAGCTTTACAACGTGGAGTTTGACGTCATCAAGGACGTCAAGGATCCGGGCAAAGCCAAGTAATTTTCTTTACTGCAACCTCGGCCTAGTCCGGGGTTTTTTAGCCGCAGCGCCCCGCTTTTCCCGAGTTTCCTTATGTTGACGATTCTTTTTGACGGCATTGCCTATGGCATGCTGTTATTTATTCTGGCGGTTGGGCTGTCCGTGACCATGGGGCTGATGAACTTTATTAACCTGGCACACGGTGCCTTTGCCATGGTCGGGGGCTATATCACGGTACTCTTGATGCAGCGCCTGGATGTGCCCTTTCTGTGGTGTCTGCCAATCGCCTTTTTGGGCACGGCCCTGTTGGGAGGGGTGCTGGAGCGTACGCTGTACCGCCCGCTGTACAACAAGCCGCACTTGGACCAGGTGCTGTTCTCCATCGGCCTGACCTTTATGGCGGTGGCCAGTGTTGATTACTTTATTGGTCCAAGTCAGCAATTTATTCAGCTACCCGACTGGCTCAAGGGCCGCACCGAACTCGGCCAGGGCGCCTGGATGTTGGGCATGGGGCATTACCGTCTGTTCATCATTGCAGTGTGCGCAGCTCTGACTGTGGCGCTGCAATATGTCTTGAGCCACACCCGTTTTGGCAGTCGCTTGCGCGCCTCGGTGGACGACCAGCGGGTGGCCGCGGGGATGGGTATCAATGTGAATATGGTGTTCTTGGGTACCTTTGCTGTGGGCTCTGGTCTGGCGGGCCTGGGTGGCGCTCTGGGGGCCGAGGTGCTGGGGCTGGACCCCAGTTTTCCACTTAAATTCATGATCTACTTTTTGATTGTGGTCGCGGTTGGTGGTACCTCGTCGATCACCGGACCGCTGTTGGCCGCGCTGCTGCTGGGGATTGCCGATGTGGCTGGCAAGTACTACATACCGACCTTTGGTGGTTTTATTGTCTACGGTCTGATGATCGCGATTTTGATCTGGCGCCCACAAGGCCTGTTTGTGCGTCAGGGGGGTAAATGATGAACAGCACGCCGATGAGCAACACGCAAAACCTGTTGATGCAAAGCGGGCGCTGGAAACTGTGGGAATATCCGCTGTGGCTGCTTGCGCTGGCCTCGCCTTTTGTGTTGTCGAGTCACGCATTGATCATTAATGAGATCGCGATTGTGGCGTTGTTCGCCGTCTCGCTTGATCTGATCCTGGGCTATACCGGCATTGTCTCGCTGGGCCACGCCGCCTTCTTTGGCATGGGCGCCTATTCAGCCGCGTTGTTCTCCAAGCATGTGATGCCAGACCCGCTGGTGGGTCTGGCCTTTGGCATGGCCTGTGCCACGCTGTTGGGCGCGCTGTGCAGTGCCACGATTATGCGCGGCACCGACCTGACCCGGTTGATGGTGACACTGGGCATTGGCTTAATTTTGATGGAGCTGGCCAACAAAATGTCCTGGCTCACAGGCGGCGCCGATGGCCTACAGGGCGTGGTCATGGGGCCGCTGCTGGGGCAGTTTGAGTTTGACCTGCGCGGCCAGACGGCGGCCGGTTATTCATTGGTGGTACTGCTGGTGTTGTTTGCTCTGGCGCGACGCCTGGTGAACTCTCCGTTTGGCGCCACGCTCATGGCGATTCGTGACAACCGGTTGCGTGCTATGGCGATTGGTATTCCAGTGACGAGCCGGTTGGCACTGGTCTACACCGTGGCGGCGGCGCTGGCCGGTGCGGCGGGTGCGTTGCTGGCACAAACCTCGGGCTTTGCCTCGTTGGATGTGTTTGAGTTTCACCGCTCCGCAGATGTGATGCTGATTCTGGTAATCGGCGGCGTTGGCTGGCTCTATGGCGGTGTTGTTGGGGCGGTGGTGTTTAAGCTGCTGCACGATGTGATATCGAGCATCACGCCGCAGTACTGGACCTTCTGGATTGGCCTGTTTTTGGTGGTACTGACGTTGGTCGGGCGCGAGCGCCTGATTCGACCCTGGACCTGGTTCAAATCCGGTACTGCGGGAGGCAAGTCATGACCGCTACGGTACTCTCGGCGCAAGGCCTGGTGATGAAATTTGGCGGTATCACGGCCACTAACAACGTCACCTTGAATCTGCAAAAAGGGGCGCGCCACGCCCTGATTGGCCCCAACGGGGCGGGCAAGACCACTCTCATCAATTTGCTGACGGGCGTGCTACAACCAACGCAGGGCCGGATCGTGCTGGACGGCGAAGACATCACCGAACTGGCACCCTACCAGCGGGTGCGCCGGGGCATGGTGCGTACCTTTCAGATCAACCAGTTGTTTGACACCCTGACACCATTGCAGACGCTGGCCATGACGGTGTCACAGCAGCAGGGGCTGGGCGGCAAGTGGTGGCAGGCATTGGGATCCAATAAGCGCGTGACCGAGCGCTGTGAGCAATTGTTGGAACAGTTTCACCTGACCGAGGTGATGGCACAAGAGACCCGAGTGCTGGCCTACGGTAAGCGCCGTTTGCTGGAGATTGCGATTGCCCTGGCCTGCGAGCCACGCGTGCTGCTGCTTGATGAGCCGGTCGCGGGCGTGCCGGCGGGTGAGCGCGAAGAGTTGCTGAAAACCGTGGCGGCCCTGCCCGCCGAGGTCTCGGTATTACTGATTGAGCACGACATGGACCTGGTGTTCAGCTTTGCCAAACGTATGACGGTGCTGGTCAACGGCACGGTACTGCTGGAGGGTGATCCGCAGGAGATCGCCCATGATGAACGGGTCAAGGCGGTTTACCTGGGCCATGGCGATGAGACACAAGAAGCGAATAAGGTGACAGCATGACTGACTTGTTAAGCGTTCAAGGCATTAGTGCTGGCTACGGTGAGGCGGTGGTGCTGCACGAGGTGTCGTTCTCCGTGGCGCAGGGCCAGACGCTGGCCCTGCTCGGGCGCAACGGCACCGGCAAGACCACGCTCATCAACACACTGGCCGGGGCCACGCGCCAACATGCCGGTCAGATCACGCTGGGCGGTGTTGCGTTGCATAAGTTGCCTCAGCATGAGCGGGCCGGTGCCGGTATCGGCTGGGTGCCGCAGGAGCGCAATATCTTTAAGTCGCTCACGGTGCATGAGAATTTGACCGCAGTGGCCCGTCCGGCCCGCGCCGGGCGCGCATCGAGTCCTTGGACACCGGCGCGCGTGTACGAATTGTTTCCGCGTTTGGCCGAGCGCAAAACCAACCTGGGCACGCAACTCTCGGGCGGCGAGCAGCAGATGCTGGCTGTGGGGCGCGCTCTGGTGCTGAATCCGACCCTGCTGTTGCTGGACGAGCCCTGCGAGGGGTTGGCCCCGATCATCGTGCAGGAGTTGCTGCGTGCGATTCGGCGTATCACCCAGGAGGAGGGCTTGTCGGCCATCATCGTGGAGCAGCACCCGCAGGCGATTCTGGCGATCTCGGACAGCGCGGTGGTGCTGGACCGGGGTACGGTGGTGCATGGGGGTACTGCACGCAATTTGCAGGAGCAGCCCGAACTGCTCGATAAACTACTGGGGGTGGCCCGCTGACAAGACCAGACGGGCTGTTCTAGAACCCGATGTACAAGGACCGGCCCCAACATGACATCAATGTTTCGTTCCTTAGCCGGAAGCACCCCGCTGGTGCTCGACTCGCCGCACAGCGGCACCCGTTATCCGGCTGATTTTAATTTTGCCTGCGACCTGGCGGGCCTGCGTCGTGCCGAAGACACGCACGTAGAAAAACTCTACGACTTTGCGCCTGATCTGGGGACGGCCTGGATCGAGGCGTATTTTCCGCGCAGCTATCTCGATCCCAATCGCAATATTACCGAGGTCGACACCACCTTGCTGGACGGCCCTTGGCCGGACCCGGTGGCCACTGACCCCCAGGTGTTGTCAAAAGTGCGACTTGGCAAAGGCCTGATCTGGCGCCTGACCGATGACGGCGTGGCGATTTACGACCGCCTGTTGTCGGTGGCCGAAGTACAGGCGCGCATAACGAACTGCTGGCAGCCCTACCACGCGGCGGTGGCGCAGGCAATAGCCGTCACCCATGCCCGCCACGGTTACTGTATACATCTGAATTGTCATTCCATGCCGGCGGTGGCCTCCAGCCATGCGACAGATTTTCCAGGGCTGGTGCACGCTGATTTTGTGATTGGCAATCGGGACGAAAGTACCGCCTCGGGGCCCTTGTCGCGCCTAATTTGTGCCCATTTGACAAGCCTGGGTTACCACGTGGCTTACAACTATCCCTACAAGGGGGTTGAGTTGGTGCGCCGCCACAGCGACCCGGCGCAGCAGCGTCACAGCATTCAGGTGGAGATTAACCGCAAGCTCTATATGGATGAGCAGACGCTGGCCCTGACGTCCGGATTTGAACCCCTGAAGACCACTTTGCGCTCTTTGGTGGCCCTGCTGCTGCAGACCGACCCGCGCACGCTTTAGGGCATTTTCCAGAAAGGCAGTGACATGGATCAGGTTGAATGCGTTGTGATTGGCGCGGGGGTGGTGGGTCTGGCGGTGGCCCGTTCGCTGGCGCTGGCGGGGCGAGAGGTGTTGGTGCTGGAAGCCGAAAAAGCCATTGGCACGGGTATCAGTTCACGCAACAGTGAGGTCATTCACGCCGGACTCTACTACGCTACCGGCTCGCTCAAAGCGCGCCTGTGTGTGATGGGCAAGGCCCGCTTGTACGCCTACTGTGCCGAGCGGGGGATTGGCCATCGGCGTTGCGGCAAGTTGCTGGTGGCTACCGATGGGGCACAACTGACGCAGTTGCACAGTCTCATGGCGCAGGCCGGGCGCAATGGTATTCACGATCTGACGTTGCTGACCGGCGCCCAGGCTCGGACGCTGGAGCCCGCGCTGGTGTGCGAGGCTGCATTGCTGTCGCCCAGCACCGGCATTGTGGACAGCCATGGTTTGATGGTGGCGCTTCAGGGCGACATAGAGAACGCCGGTGGCATGGTGGTACTTAACGCTGCGCTGGCCCAGGCCCGATCGGTGCCGGGGGGGCATCAGTTGACGGCACAGGATGGCACTTGTTTGCAAGCCCGAATCGTGATTAACGCCGCTGGCTTGCAGGCGCCGGCGCTGGCCCGGTGCTTCCAGGGGCTGGACCCGCGCCATGTGCCGAGCACCTGGTTTGCCAAAGGTAACTATTTCACACTGGCCAGTCGGCCGCCGTTTTCGCACTTGATTTACCCCGTGCCACAAGTGGGGGGGCTGGGGGTGCATCTGACGCTGGATCTGGGCGGCCAGGCCAAGTTTGGCCCTGACGTGCAATGGGTTGACTCGCCCGACGACCTGGTGGTGGACCCGGCGCGGGGTGCGGCCTTTTACGCCGAGGTGCGCAAGTACTGGCCCGACCTGCAGGACGGTGCCCTGGTGCCTGGTTACGCCGGTATACGTCCCAAAATTCAGGCACCCGAGGCGGCAGCCAGCGACTTTTTGATTCAGGGCCCGGCGCTGCACGGAGTGGCTGGCCTGGTCAATTTGTTTGGTATAGAGTCACCGGGTTTGACCAGCGCCCTGGCGATTGGTGACCATGTGGCCGACCTGTTAGCTGATTAAGCGGTGGATTGCCGTGTCGCTGGCGCTCCTCGCAAAGACGATTTCCAAATACTAAGCCTGGCAGCTGGCCTTGATTCGGCTGGCGGCCTGCTTGACAAGGTCTGGACCTTTGTAGATCAGGCCGGTATAGATTTGCACCACATCGGCACCGGCCTTGATTTTGCTCACCGCATCGTCAGCGCTCAGAATGCCGCCGACGCCGATGATGGGAAAACCCACCCCGAGTGCCTTGCGCAGTTGCGTGATGACCCGGTTGCTCATGGCCAGCACCGGCGCGCCGGACAGGCCGCCGGCCTCTTCGGCGTGTGCCATACCCTGCACCGCGTCGCGGTTGAGGGTGGTGTTGGTGGCAATTACGCCGTCCATGCCGTGGCGTTGCAATGCCGACGCGATCACCGCCACCTGGGTGCCTTCCATATCCGGTGCGATCTTGACGAAGATGGGTGTGCGCTTGCCATGCTGCCCGGCAAGGGCTTCGCGACGCCGGGCCATCGTCCCGAGCAGGTCTTCCAGCGCCTGGTCGCTTTGCAGCTCACGCAGGTTTTTGGTGTTGGGGCTCGATATATTGAGCGTGACGTAGTCGGCGTAGGGGTAGACGCCTTCTAGGCCGATTAGGTAGTCGTCGGTGGCCCGTTCGATCGGTGTAGCCGCGTTCTTGCCAATGTTCAGGCCCAGTAGCATGGGCGCGGCCTGGCCGTTGGCGGTTGCGTTGCGTCGCTGCTGGTAAAGAGCCGAGCGTTTGACGTTGGCCACAAATGCCCCCAAACCGTCGTTGTTAAAGCCCAGCCGGTTGATCAGGGCCTCGGCTTGTGGTAGGCGGAACATGCGGGGTTTGGGGTTGCCGGGCTGGGCCAGCGGGGTAACGGTGCCGACTTCAACAAAACCAAAACCCATGGCGCCCAAGCCGTCAATACAGCGGGCGTTCTTGTCCAGGCCGGCGGCCAGGCCGACCCGGTTGGGGAAGGTCAGGCCTGCCAGTTGCACCGGGTCATGGACCCGAGTGGCACAAAATGCCAGCTGCAAAGGCGTACCTTGCAAAGCCGCCAGCGACTTCAGGGTGATGTCATGAGCGGTTTCCGGATCCAGGCTAAATAAAAAGGGGCGGGCGAGGGCGTAGGGGATGAGAGACATTGGATAATTCCTGCTGATATTCAGTTCATGATTTTTTATTGACTTACCCGATTTTCCCAGATGACAAACTCTAATTCTCCCGGTTCCGAAATTGTTGCACCGATGACACAGGATGAACTTAAAACCCGCGTTGGCCAGGCGGCGCTGGCGTATGTGGTGCCCGGCGAAATTGTGGGAGTGGGCACTGGCTCTACGGTGAATAAATTCATTGATGCCCTAGCCAGTATGAAGGACCAGATCAAGGGTGCCGTGTCCAGCTCGGTGGCCAGCACCGAGCGCCTGAAGGCGTTGGGCATCACCGTGTTTGATGCCAACGAGGTACCTGAGTTGTCGGTTTATATTGATGGCGCTGACGAGATCGACGGCCAGGGTCACATGGTGAAAGGCGGCGGCGCAGCCCTTACGCGTGAAAAAATTATTGCTGCGCAGTCGCGCCAGTTTGTTTGCATTGCCGATGAGTCCAAACTGGTTACAAATCTGGGGCAGTTTCCTCTACCGGTCGAGATAATTCCCATGGCGGCCCAGCGTGTGATCCGTCAATTTGCGGCGCTTGGCGGCCAAGCCCAAGTGCGCATGGCGGGACTAGCGCCGCTGGTCACCGACAACGGACAGACTATTTTGGACGTCACAGGTTTGCAGATTAGCGACCCGGTGGCCTTCGAGATGCAAGTGAGCCAGTGGCCAGGTGTTGTCACGGTGGGCGTATTTGCGG
>JBLHZH010000023.1:0-13571 GCA_047629695.1 Rhodoferax sp. | reverse complement strand
CGGCGTGTTGCACGGCAACCGCACTTATGTATTGCAGGACGACAACGGCCAGGTGACCGAGACCCATAGCATCAGTGCCGGACTGGACTACCCTGGCGTCGGTCCCGAGCATGCATTTCTAAAAGACATTGGCCGCGCTGAATATGTCGGCGTTAACGACATTGAGGCGCTGGCTGCCTTTCACTACCTGTGTCGCACCGAGGGTATTATTCCGGCCCTTGAATCCAGCCATGCTATAGCCTACGCCATGAAGCTGGCGAAAACCATGCGCCCGGACCAGTCGATTCTGGTCAACCTGTCGGGCCGGGGTGACAAAGACATCGGCACTGTGGCCGACCTCAGCCATGCCGACTTTTACTGTCGTCCGAGTTGCAAAGGCCAGGCAGTCAAAGGCGGGAGCAGCGCCCTCACCGGCCACGAGCAGCCACTGATCAGGATGTCCGCATGAGCCGCATCGCCGCCACCTTCTCCCGGCTTAAAGCCCATGGCCGCAGGGCACTAATTCCTTATGTGACCGCCGGCTTTCCGTTCGCCGATGTCACGCCCGAGCTGATGCACGCCTTTGTCGCGGGCGGCGCCGATGTCATTGAACTAGGCGTACCGTTCTCAGACCCCAGTGCAGACGGCCCGGTGATTCAAAAATCTGGAGAGAAAGCCTTGGCCGCCAACATTGGCATGGTGCAGGTGCTGGCCATGGTGCAGGCCTTTCGCACCAGGGACGTCAGTACCCCGGTGGTGCTGATGGGCTACGCCAACCCAGTCGAGCGCTACAACCAGAAACACAACCACCAGGATGGCAAGAGCGCCTTCGTCACCGATGCAGCAGCCGCTGGCGTGGACGGGGTGCTGATCGTCGACTACCCGCCCGAGGAGTGTGAAGACTTTGCGACTGAACTCAAAAGCCATGGTCTCGACCTAATCTTCTTACTGGCACCGACCAGCACCGACGAGCGTATGCAGCAGGTCGCAGCAGTGGCCAGTGGCTATGTGTACTATGTATCGCTCAAGGGCGTCACCGGTTCGGGCATGCTCGATACCGATGCCGTGGAGGCTATGCTGCCGCGCATTAGACAGTATGTCAACGTGCCAGTGGGCGTCGGTTTTGGCATTCGCGATGCGGCCACCGCGTGCACTATTGGTAAAGTGGCCGATGCAGTGGTGATTGGCAGCAAAATCATTCAATTGATCGATCAACAGCCCCGAGACCAAGTCGCTCCAGTAGCGCAGAAATTTCTGCGCGAAATCCGGACAGCACTTGATGCATAACCTAGGATGCTTCCATGAGCTGGCTTGAAAAACTTCTTCCCCCCAAAATTCAACAAACCAACCCAGCCGACCGGCGCAGTGTGCCGGAAGGCCTGTGGATTAAATGCCCGAGTTGCGATACCGTGCTTTACAAAACGGATTTGGAGCAAAACCAGAACGTCTGCCCAACCTGCACCCACCACCATCGCATCGGTGCGCGGGCCCGACTCAACGTGTTTCTGGACAACGAGGGGCGCTTCGAACTGGGCCAGGAGGTGCTGCCAGTAGATGCCCTCAAGTTCAAGGACAGTCGCAAATACCCCGAGCGCCTGAAAGAAGCGCTGGAGAACACCGGCGAGACCGACGCGCTGGTGGTCATTGGCGGTGCCGTGCACGGTATTGCCCTGGTGGCAGCCTGCTTTGAGTTTGAATTCATGGGCGGCAGCATGGGCTCGGTGGTAGGCGAGCGTTTTGTTCGCGGCGTGCATAGCGCCATCGAACAAAAAGTGCCGTTTGTCTGCTTTACTTCGACCGGTGGCGCACGCATGCAGGAGGGCTTGCTGAGTTTGATGCAAATGGCCAAAACCAATGCTTCACTGACCCGACTGGCCAAAAAAGGGCTGCCCTTTATCAGCGTGTTGACTGATCCGACGATGGGCGGCGTGAGCGCCGGCTTTGCCTTTTTGGGCGATGTGGTGATTGCCGAGCCGAAAGCGCTGATTGGTTTTGCCGGTCCCCGGGTGATTGAATCTACCGTGCGGGTCAAGTTGCCCGAAGGATTTCAGCGCGCCGAATTTCTGCAAACCAAAGGCGCAGTTGATTTTATCTGCGACCGCCGGGAGTTGCGCAAAACCATCGCCAATACGCTGGCCATGCTGCAGCGCCAACCGGCCGACGCCGTCATGTAACTATTGCAATAGGGCCATGCCTTGCAGACTGCCCAGCACAATCGAGGCAATCTGCAGTAGCACCAACAGCACCAATGGCGACAAGTCAATTCCGCCCAGCAGCGGCAGTATGCGGCGAATCGGCATCAAAGGCGGTGCCACCAATCGCTCAATGACATCTGCCAGCGCCGAGCGGGTCTGCACCCATGACAGCACGGCGTACACAATGACCAGCCCGGTCAGGCCAGAGATCACCAGCCGCAGCAGTGCAAACCCGGCCAGGATCGGCACCGCAAAAAAGCCTTCACCGCCTCCGACCAGCAGCCACAGCAGCAAAAACTGAGTCAGTGACAGCAAGTAGGCCGCCACCAGGCTGGCCAAGTCAACAGCGCCCCAGGACGGCACCACACGCCGCAGCGGCAGCACCAGCCAGTCAGTGAGGACAAAGACAAAACGCCCCAACGGATTACCGGAACGGGCCGACATCGGAATACGCTGGTACTGCATGTACAGACGCAACAAAGCAGCACCGGTCAGGACACTGGTGACAACTTCAAGCAACAGGGAAATAATTTGATACAGCATAGGATTCGGAAGTAAATCTCACCTCATCATAGCGAGCGGACGCTAGCCCTTTAAAATCACGGATTACGGCTGAATTCAGCCACCCACAGCCTCGCCTGGCTGCCCCACCTACTTGCGCGCCCCATGTCTGACACCAACACCCCTCAAGCCCCCCATGACGAAAACCAGCTGATCCTGGAGCGGCGCGAGAAACTCAAGGCGATTCGCCAGCAACAGGCTGAAGGCAAAGGCGTCGCTTTTCCCAACGACTTCAAGCCTGCCGACCATGCGGCTGCGCTATTTGCCGCCCACGCGGGACAAACGCCGGAAGGCCTGATTGAACAAGGCGCCACCGCCAAAGTGGCCGGGCGCATGATGCTCAAGCGCGTCATGGGCAAGGCCAGTTTTGCCACGCTGCAAGACAGCACCGGACGGATCCAGATCTACATCAAGGGCGAAGACATTGGCGCTGAGCTTTACGCCAGCTTCAAGCACTGGGATCTAGGCGACATTGTGGCCGCCGAAGGCACCCTGTTCAAGACCAAAACCGGTGAACTCTCGATTCACACCACCCAACTGCGCCTGCTGACCAAGAGCCTGCGCCCGCTACCCGACAAGTTTCACGGCATGAACGACCAGGAGGTCAAATACCGCCAGCGTTACGTTGATCTGATCACCGACGAGACCACACGCCACCGCTTTGTCGCCCGCTCCAAAGCAGTCAGCGGCATTCGCGAGTTCATGGTGGCGCATAACTTCCTAGAAGTCGAAACGCCGATGCTGCACCCGATTCCAGGCGGCGCCAACGCCAAGCCGTTCACCACCCACCACAACGCGCTGGACCAGCAGATGTTCCTGCGCATTGCGCCCGAGCTGTACCTGAAACGCCTAATCGTGGGCGGTTTCGAGCGGGTCTTCGAGATCAACCGCAGCTTTCGCAACGAAGGCATTTCGGTGCGCCACAACCCCGAGTTCACCATGATGGAGTTCTACGCGGCCTACTGGGACTACCAGGACCTGATGACTTTCACCGAAGCGCTGATTCGCGACGCGGCGCAAAAAGCTGTTGGCACCCTGGAACTCAGCTACGGCGGCAAAATGGTCGATTTGACCCAGCCGTTTGAGCGCCTGACCATTCACGAGGCGATTTGTAAATACACCGAAGCGGCCGAGGCGCTCGAAGATGGCAGCGGCCTGCGTGTGGACAACGCGGTCTGGCTCATCAACGCCTTGCGCAAGCTGGGCCTGTCGGAAGATAAGCACAAGCTTTCCACCCGCTCGCTGGCCAGCCTGCAGGTGATGTATTTTGAAGAAACCGTGGAAGAAAAACTCTGGCAACCCACTTTTATCTGCGAGCACCCGGTTGAAATCTCGCCACTGGCTCGTGCCAGCGACCACAAGCCTGAGGTCACCGAACGCTTTGAGCTCTACATCACTGGCCGCGAATTTGGCAATGGTTTCAGCGAGTTGAATGATGCCGAAGAACAAGCCGCCCGGTTTCATGCGCAAGTGGCGGCCAAAGAAGACGGCGATGATGAAGCCATGTACTACGACCACGACTTCATCCGCGCACTGGAATACGGCATGCCGCCAACCGGCGGCTGCGGCGTCGGGCTAGATCGTCTGATGATGTTGCTAACCGACAGCAGCAGCATCCGCGACGTGATTTTATTCCCGGCCCTGCGCCGCGAGTCCTGAGTTACACCACTCACCATGAGTTCAAGCGCGGATAAGCCACTGAAGTTCCTGCAGGGTTATGCGCCTGACACACTGGCGCAAGTGACCCAACTGGTATCGCAGGAACGCTTGGGCGAGTGGCTGCTACAGCGCTACCCCAGCGCGCACGGCATTCGCACCGACAAAGCGCTGTTTACCTACCTGCAAGACCTCAAACAGGCGCACCTGCGCGGGACTGAGCCACTCAACAAAGTTGCCTTTGACAGCAAGCTGCAGGTGGTGGCGCACGCACTGGGCACCCACACCACCATCTCGCGTGTGCAAGGCAACAAACTCAAGGCCAAACGCGAAATCCGGATTGCCTCGATGTTCAAGGACACGCCACCTGAGTTTTTGAAGATGATCGCCGTGCATGAACTGGCCCACATCAAGGAGCGGGCGCACGACAAGGCCTTCTACCAACTCTGCAACTACATGGAGCCGCGTTACCACCAACTCGAATTCGAGGTACGCATGTACCTGACTCACCTGGATTTATCGGGGCAGCGCTTGTGGGCAGTGACAGGAGCTCAGGACACGCAGACCTGACACCTTGGAACTGCTGCGCATCGCTTTTTTTGCTGTCACGGCGCTGGCTGAAGTCATCGGCTGCTACCTGCCTTGCCGGGTTCTGCGACAGGGCAAAAGCCTCTGGGTGCTGCTGCCTGCGGCGCTGGCGCTAGCCCTGTTCGCAGACGCTTCACCCAACCGCCGCAGGCAGAACCTACGCCGCTTACGGCGGCTTGTATATCGCCGTAGTCTTACTATGGCTGCGCCTGGCAGAAGGAGTAGCCCTTGCGCTGACCGGCATGACGGTAATTTCATGAGAACGTGTTCACGATCTATCCTTTTGAACCGAAAATACCGTGACGAGAAAGAGATACGCCAGCGACATCAGACAAGAGAAGTTTGAAGAAGTTCTGCCCCTGCTGCAGAGCGTTCGCCGGCGCACCAAGCCCACGACGGTAGACCTGTATGAGGTGTTCTGCGCAGTGCTGTACTTGCTGCGCACAAGCGGTCAGTGGAGGTTTCTGCCCAGTGCGTTCTCCAAATGGCGCACGGTGCACTCGTACTTTGCCAAGTGGAGCGAGCCCGACCAGGACGGTATCAGCGTTTTGGAGCGGGCTTTAAAAAAATCAGGTTGGCGCGGCCCGCATGCGATTGGCGCGCAACGCCTGCACGACGGTCTTGATTGTTGACGCGCAAAGCGTGAAGAACACGGACACAGCAGCGCTCAAGGGCGATGACGCAGGCAAAAAGGTCTGTGGAATCAAGCGCCACATCGTGGTGGATAGGCAGGGTTTTCCGCATGCCGTTGCGGTAACCACGGCCGAGGTGACGGACCACAAGGGGGCTTTGCCGGCGATGAACCGATGCAAGGCCAACCTGGGCAAGGGGCAAAGTGTGCTGGCTGACAGCGGCTCTATGTGGGTCAGCCCTTTGCGCAGGCGGTCAAGGAAGCCTTGGGGGAGGAGGTCACGGTGCAGATTGCCAAGCGCTGGGTTGTGGAGCGCAGTTTTTCCTGGATGGACAAGAACAGGTGGCTAGGCAAGAACGGCGAGAGAAAGCTCGACACCAGCCTGCAGTTCATTCACTTGGCGTTCCTGGCTCTGTTACTTAGAAGAGTGTGGACACGTTCTGAGCGAGATAGTCCATTGCCTTTAATCTGACAAGCTATTTCATGCAGCACGGGTGATCAGGTGCTGTTACGGAGGTGTCTTTGTGTCCTTTCGGGTAAACCCGCTTGAACCCTTTGGCTATTTTTTGTATTCTGTATACAGAGTAAATCTATGACATCCCATCTAATCAAAATTGAATCCACCCCCGACCTGGTTGACCAGGTTTATCGCAGTTTGCTGGACGCCATCAGTGATGGCGCCTTGGCGCCGGGTAGCCGCATCACGCAGGAAGAGGTCGCTGAGCAACTGGCGGTGTCCAGACAGCCTGTGTTGCTCGCGCTGCGATTCCTGAAAAAAGATGGCTTTGTGTTGGATGCCCCCGGGCGTGGCCTGCTGGTGGCGCCGCTAGATGGCGTCTGGTTGGGTCAGGTTTATCAAATCCGTTGCGCCCTTGATGCTCTGGCCGCCGGACTGGCTGCCAGAGCGCATTCGGTGATGGATCCTGAGTTGATTCGCCAGGGTCGACTGGTCACCCGCAGCCAGGATGTCAAGGCCATGATGAGTGCTGATGTCGCATTTCACGATGCTATTTATACGGCATCTGGCAACCCGTTGATTGCGCAGAGCGCCCAGCTCCACTGGCAGCACATTCGCCGTGCGATGGGTGCGGTGCTGCAGATATCGAGCATGCGTGAATCGATTTGGGATGAACATGAAACCATTGCCCAAGCCATTGAAGCCGGCGATGAAGACCAGGCCGAATCCCTGAGTCGCGAACACGGCGAAGACGCCAGCCGTAATCTGGCACGACTGCTGGCTGGCGCGCAACACCAGACGGTCGTCGTGTTGGCTCCCCAGAACTTCTTACCCTCTTAAAGACCACCTCAAGGAGAAAAAATGAAACTTAGTCCTGAACAAATAGCACAATTTGACCGCGACGGTTACCTGTTTTTCCCCAGCTTGTTCACGCCGGAAGAAACCCAGACCCTCAACGGTGCTGTGCCCGAGCTTTACAGCCGACAAGAAGACTACAACATCCGAGAAAAAGGCAAAGAGGCGGTGCGTACCAATTTTGCTGCGCACATGTACAGTGAGTCCTTTGCAAAATTATCGCGACATCCACGCATGATCGAGCCGGTGCAAGAGTTGCTCGGTGAAGCGCTTTACATGCACCAGTTCAAGATCAATGGCAAGATGGCTTTTGAAGGCGATGTCTGGCAATGGCATCAAGACTATGGCACCTGGTTGAACGACGACCAGATGCCGACCGAACGCGCGATGAACGTGGCGATTTTTTTGGACGATGTGACCGAGCATAACGGCCCGTTGATGCTCATTCCGGGTAGCCACAAAAAAGGTGTAGTCGATGCCAAACATGATCTGACGACTACCAGTTACCCGTTGTGGACTGTCGACAACGATTTGATCCGCCAACTCGTGCAGCGTGCCGGCGGTAAAGAAGGTGGCATTGTTAGTCCCAAAGGGCCGGCCGGCTCCATGATTTTGTTTCACTCCTGCTTGGTGCATGCCTCTGGCAGTAACCTGTCACCGTTCAACCGCGTCAGCGTCTACCTGAGCCTGTGCGCAGTCAGCAACCACATTCGTCGCCATAAGCGCCCTGAGTACATTGCGCACCGCGACTTCACACCGATCAGTTGCCTGCCGGACGACTGTCTGCTCAAAAGTTATCCGGTGAACCTGCCGTGGGAAGACGGCGTACCAGCTAGCGCCTTACAAACGTCGTTGGACACTATTGAAGCAACACGTAAAGCCGCCTGAAACCACGCACCAAGTTTTTTGCATATGAATCTTTACACCAAACTTCAACAACGCGCCGTAGACAACAAGCCGATCCGTATCGGCCTGGTTGGTGCTGGTAAATTCGGCTCCATGTACCTGGCGCAAATTCCCAGAACGCCTGGCGTCCATTTGGTCGCGATTGCCGACCTGTCGCCCGATACCGCCCATGTCAACCTCGCCAGGGTGGGTTGGAAACCCGAGACAACGCAAGCCAAAACCGCGCAAGAGGCGACCAAAACTGGCACGACCTGGATTACCGACGATTGGCAGGCTGTGGTCTCCAATCCGCTGATCGACATTATTGTTGAATGCACGGGTAACCCAATAGCCGCTGTCGAACATTGTCTGAAGGCCTTTGCGCACGGCAAGCATGTGGTTAACGTGACGGTGGAAGCCGACGCTTTTTGCGGCCCCCTGCTGGCGCGCAAGGCTGCTGAAGCGGGTGTTGTTTACTCACTGGCTTTTGGTGACCAGCCTGCGCTGATTTGCGACTTGGTCGACTGGGCTCGTGCCTGCGGCTTTCCGGTCGTTGCGGCCGGACGCGGCCACAAATGGCTGCCGCACTTTTCAGACTCGACCCCCGATACGGTCTGGGAAAATTATGGCTTGACGCCAGAGCAGGCGCTGCGTGGCGGTTTGAATCCAAAAATGTTTAACAGCTTTCTCGATGGCTCCAAGCCGTCGATAGAATCGACCGCCGTAGCCAATGCAACCGGCTTGAGTGTGCCAAGCAATGGCCTGTTGTACCCGCCAGCCAGCGTCGAAGACATTCCCTTCGTCACAAGACCAATCAGCGAAGGCGGCGTGCTGGAACGTAAGGGCATGGTTGAAGTCATTTCTTCACTCGAAGCCAACGGCCGAAAGATTCCCTACGACATCCGCATGGGCGTCTGGGTCACGGTTGAAGCTGAGACCGACTACATCAAGAACTGCTTTGAAGAGTACAACGCGCACACCGATCCGAGCGGCCGGTATTTCACCTTGTATAAGCGATGGCATTTGATTGGTCTTGAAGTCGGTGTGTCTGTTGCCAGTGTCGCGTTGCGCGGCGAGCCAACGGGTGTCGCCACCTGCTGGAACGCCGATGTGGTGGCGACTGCCAAGCGCGACCTCAAGCCAGGCGATATGCTCGACGGCGAAGGGGGCTACACGGTCTGGGGCAAGTTGCTGCCAGCCGATACTTCGGTGAAGATGGGTGGACTGCCGCTGGGTCTCGCACACAACGTCAAGGTGGTGAGAGTCGTCAAGAAAGGCCAAAGCCTGAGCTGGGCCGACGTGGCGATGGACACCACAACATCAGCCTACAAGGTGCGCAACGAGATGGAAAGCATGTTTGCGCCAGCAGCCAAAAAAGTGGCTTGATTATTTCAGACTGTCTTTTTGAGATGCTGTTAAGCCGGTGCTTACAGGCGGTGCTTGGGTACGGTCTAGCCATTAACTCGAGCAGGAGATTGCTGCTCAAGCCAAGCCAAGTTCAGTTTTTTTCCGTTTAGCCCAGGCAGCAATGAGGCGGTCGGCAACAATTCCCAAAAATGCAATGCATAAACCCGCTACCAAGGCTCTGCCGGTTTCGTTACCTGAGCGCGCGGCATTGATCTCCGCACCCAGATCCTGCGTGCCGATAAGCGACGTGATGGCCACCATGAACAAGGCCATGAAAATAACCTGGTTGATGCCGAGCATGATCTCGGGCATGGCAATCGGCAGCTTCACCTTGGTCAGACTTTGCCAGCGCGTGGCGCCCTGCTGCGTGACGGCTTCCAGCAGGCGCGGAGACACATTGCGCAGTCCCAGTATGGTGTAGCGCACCATCGGCACCACGGCGAACAGCAAGACCGCAATGATGGCCGATAGGTCACTGACCCGGAACAGCATCACCACTGGAATCAGGTAAATAAACGAGGGAAACGTCTGGAAAAAATCGCACAATCCGAGTGCCACTTGCGACAGACGCCTGCTGCCAGCGGCAATGACTCCGACTGTAAAGCCGCCAATGATGCAGACTAGGGCGGCGCTACCGATCATGTAGACGGTCGTCATGGTTTGTTGCCACAAACCCGTGACAACCGGAAACAGCATGAGCAAACCGGTGAGGCTCGCGAGCCGCCAGCCACCCAACCGATAACCCAATAAGGCGACCAGTGCGACAAAGGTCACCCAGGGTGTAGATTGGAAAAAATTACGGACTGGAATCAAGACCTCTAGCAGCATGAAGTTACGAAAAGTCTGCACCGAGTCGTACCAATTGATGGTGATCCATTCAATTTTGGTATCCCACCACGCTGCAGTCGACAGCGTTTGTGCTTCGGGCAGCACCTCAAGTGCTGGTATGAAACGTGCCAGGCCGATGCTAACCAGCAGGAATAAGCCGGCTAATACCAGGTAGGGATGGCGTTGCCAGATGGACCTTGCCCGCCGGCTATTGTTCGGTGGTTTCAAAGCATAGGCCCGGCTGATACGGTCCAGTGCGACAGCGATTACCACGATCGCGAGGCCTTGCTCAAGTGCTTGCCCCAGCCGCAAGGATTGCAATGAGGTGAGCAACTCGCTACCTAAGCCGGCCGCGCCTATGAGCGACGCCAGTACGATCATGGCCAGGGTCTGCATGATCCCCTGGTTCAGTCCGACCAGCAGGGTCGAGCGCGCTGCCGGCATCCGGACTTTCCACAGCAGTTGCAGCGGAGTGCAGCCCATCATCAGGCCCGCTTCAATCAACTCGTGGCTGATGCCTTTCAAGCCGAGCACAACGCAACGCGCTACAGGCGGCACCGCAAACACCGCAGTGGCCACCATGGCTGGGACATTACCGACGCCGTACAGCACCACGATCGGCACCATGTAGGCGAACGGCGGCATGCTTTGTAAAATATCAAACAGGGGGGTGATCAGGCTCTCGATCCGGCGGTACCGGGCCATCAGAATGCCAAGCAACAGGCCGATCAAAAATACCAGCGGCACCGTCACAATCACCAGAGAGAAGGTCTGCATTGACGCCTCCCATACGCCAAATACCGCAAGGTATAAGAACGCAAGGCCACCGGTTAGTGCGGCACGCCAGCCGCCAGCCCAATGACCGAGGAGGGCGGCCAGACCGACCACCGTGACCCAAGGTAAAGCTGGCATCTGGTCGTTGAAACCAGAGAAAAAAAGCGATTCGGTGAACGCCAGAGGGTAGCTCAGCAGCGACACGAAACCACGGGTCACATCCCGGGGCGAAAATTCAAATGTTGTGCCGCTGAAAAACCGCAACTCATATACCAGCCACTCAAAAAAGGTGGCTATCCAGTCACTTAATGGCAGGATCCATGCCGACGGGTAGCGTGTTACCCAAGTCAATTGTTCGTTGGCGACCCGGCCCGCTAGAACAATCAGGACCACCAGCAGAGCTAACCCGAGCAGACGACGGAAAGCCCGTAGCTGGCTTGCGATGCCAGCCTTGGGAGCAAGGCCGGTCATCAGAACAAGACCTGTGCCAGTTGCTCTTTGTCGACATGTCCGACCACCCGGCCCTTCGGGTCGGTGACAGGCATGGCCTGGTCTGTACTGATTACCCGGGCGGCGATGTCCTGCAATAAATCGGTTTCTAGGATAGCATCAGAGGCTTGTTCACTGCCATTGAATGGCGTCATAATTTTTTGCACTGTGATGAGTCGGGCTTTGGGCGCGTGGCGAACAAACTGCTCAACGTAATCATTGGCCGGCGCAGTGACCAGTTCTTCGGCGGTACCGATCTGTGACACGCGTCCATCTTTCATGATCGCGATGCGATTGCCCAGGCGCACGGCCTCATCAAAGTCATGAGAAACAAAGACGATAGTTTTGTTCAATTTGGCCTGCAGGCGCAGGAACTCATCCTGCATTTCCCGCCGGATCAGGGGATCGAGCGCGGAGAAAGGCTCGTCTAGAAACCAGACCTCCGGCTCATCGACTAGGCTGCGTGCAATGCCAACACGCTGCTGCTGGCCACCCGACAATTGCCGGGGAAAGTCATCTTCACGTCCACTCAGACCCACAGTTTCAATCAGTTCGCGCGCCTTGTTCAGCCGCATTTGCCGATCGAGGCCTTGTAGTTCCAGTGGAAAGGCAATGTTTTCCAGCACTGTGCGATGCGGCAGCAAGCCAAAGTGCTGAAACACCATCCCCATTTTGTGGCGTCGGATGTCCGTTAGTTGTCTCGATGAGGCCGCCAGCAGGTCGCTGCCGTCAAAAGTAATCTGGCCGGCGGAAGGTTCTATCAGCCGGGTTAGGCAACGAATTAGGGTCGATTTACCTGATCCGCTCAAGCCCATGACGACCAGAATCTCACCTTCAAAAACATCTAGGCTCACATCACGAACCGCTGCCACCATGCCTGCACTGGCAAGCGCCTCATCGGTTGGCGCGTATTGCTGAGACTTAAGGAAGTCGGCAGATTTTTTGCCGAATAACAACCACAAGTTTTTACAAGCTACTTTTACTGCACGGCTCATCAACTTATCCTTCTATCCAATGTGAAAGGCGCGGCGAGCGCGCCTTAAATCAGGCCGCGCAAGCCGGCATCCACTTGGCTACTTCTTTAGGATGATTTTTAATCCAGGTTGCAGCGGCGTCATCGTGACTCATGCCGTCAACGTCAACCATTGCTGCGGCTTGATCCACCATGGGACCCGTAAAATTAATGTTTTTAACCAGTTCGAAGCCGCAGGTCCATTTCTTTTCAAAGCCTGACCACACGCCTTTTTTCAGGTAGCCGCCAACCGGGTTGCCGCAGTCATAAGTCTCATTTGGATTGATACCCCAGCTGGCGTCTTTTGCGCATTCTTCCGTGTGTTTTGGAAATTCGACGAACTTACCCGGATAGGCTGCACCCACCCAATTAGGCGACCAATTGAATAAAATAATCGGCTCTTTACGTGCGGCGGCTGACTTCAACTCGCCAAATAGTGCAGCGGCAGAACCGGCGTTGACCACGGTGACGTTCAGGCCAAGCGCCTTGATACGTTCTGGATCGTGTTTGATCCAGTCGACTGGACCGGCAAGGTAGCGGGCGTTGGGCGCGGTTTCGGCGACTGATAATTTTTTGGCACAGTCGTTGAGCGCTTTCCAATCGGGCAGACCGGGGCAAATTTCTTCAACATAATTTGGATACCACCAATCCTCACGGGTGGTCGCGATATGACTGCCGACATCGACCATACGGCCAGCCTTGATTTCCTTATCGAAGTTCTGCGCCATTGTGCCTTCCCAGATTTCCATTTGTAGGTGGAGGTCTCCCAGGCCCATCGCTGGGAATTGTCCCTGACTGTCCGATGGCAGAACCCTGGTTTGGTAGCCGACTTTTTCAAGCAGTTGCTGGGCAACGCGGGCCAATACTTTCTGGCTGGACCAATTGTTGTCGATGATCTTGATCGGATCATTTGATTCGGGTACGGCGGCATACGTGGACAAACCGAAGGTGGCAGTACAGGCAAGGATCAGTGCGCCGATAAGGCGGTTATTGAATACGTTCAATGTGGGTTCTCTTTCTAAGGTTGAACTGGCCCGATTCGGGCGCAACTCAAGTGACACGCGAACGGTAAGCAGAAGCTCAAATTGGAGCTTCACCGAGGGCGTAGACAAGAAAAAATTACCGTGGGTAATAACGATATGCGGTGCGACTTGTCGCGTTGCATGGTTTTACAGCAGGAGCTGCAAGTAATGGTTACGTAGTAACCCAACGCCTCACGGCGAACTTTCGTTATGCCTTCAATAGGGCTGTCTA
>JBLHZH010000022.1:0-13662 GCA_047629695.1 Rhodoferax sp. | reverse complement strand
CAAAAGCTGTTTGACACAATAGCAACTTCGGCCGAGACGTTGACTGAAGAGGCGCTGGCGTTTGCCCGCTCTATGGCTACCGTGCGGCCGCTGCCGCTGGTGCGCAACCTGCCTTGCAAACACCCGCTGGACGCTGCTTATTTCCAGTTTGCCCGCAACATGGTCAAGGGTCAATCTAAAAATTTTCCAGCCCCGCTCAAGTGCATCGAGGCGGTACAGGCTGCCACCCAAAACAAGTTTGATGACGGTATGGTGTTGGAGCGTGAACTTTTCACCAACCTCATGTGGACGCCCGAATGCCGGGCCCTTCGGCATATTTTTGTGGCCGGTCGTGCTGCCTCCAAAATACCCGATGTGCCAGCCGATACGACGCAGCGCAGTGTTCAGGCGGTTGCCGTGATTGGCGCCGGCACCATGGGTGGTGGTATTGCCATGAACTTTTTGAACGCCGGCCTGCCGGTCAAGATGCTGGAGATGAAGCAAGACGCGCTGGACCGCGGTCTGGCGACGATTCGTAAAAACTACGAATCTCAGGTCAAAAAAGGCAAGCTCAAACCTGCGGTGTACGAGCAGCGCATGAGCCTGCTGAGCACCACCCTCAGCTACGATGATCTGACAGAGGCTGATTTGGTGATTGAGGCGGTATTTGAAGAGATTGGCGTCAAGGAGGCGGTCTTCAAGGAACTCGACCGCGTGATGAAGCCGGGCGCCATTCTGGCCAGCAACACCTCCACGCTCGATGTCAACCGCATTGCTTCGTTTACCCAGCGGCCTCAGGACGTAGTGGGTCTGCACTTCTTCAGTCCGGCCAATGTGATGAAGCTGCTTGAAGTGGTGCGTGGCGAAAAAACTGCCAAAGACATACTGGCCACGGTCATGGCGCTGGCCAAAAAAATCAAGAAAACTGCCGTGGTCTCCGGGGTCTGTGATGGCTTCATCGGCAACCGCATGATCGAGCAATATGGTCGTCAGGCTGGCTTTTTGCTGGACGAGGGCTGCACGCCGGCGCAAGTCGACCGGGCGGTGGAAAAATTCGGCTTTGCCATGGGCCCGTTTCGTATGGGCGACCTCGCGGGCAATGACATTGGTTGGGCTATTCGCAAGCGCCGCTACAGCGAAAAACCCGATATGAAATACAGCAAGACGGCTGACCTGCTGTGCGAGATGGGCCGCTTTGGCCAGAAAACGGGTGCCGGTTGGTATGACTATGTGGCCGGCAAGCGCGATGCCATCCCGAACGCACAAGTAGAGCAGATGGTGGCGGCGCACCGCCAGTCACTGGGCATCACGGTGCGTAAAATTTCAGACGAGGAAATTGTGCAGCGTCTGGTTTTTGCGCTGGTCAATGAGGGCGCGCATATTCTTGAAGAAGGTATTGCCAGCAAGGCCAGCGACATCGACATGGTCTACATCATGGGCTACGGCTTTCCGCTATATCGCGGTGGCCCCATGAACTATGCCGATCAGGTTGGCCTATTTAACGTAGTGCAAGCCATGAACCGTTTTGCCTCCAATCCGCTCGACGATGCCAAGTTCTGGCAGCCCGCGCCGCTGCTGGCCCGGCTGGTGGCTGAAGGCAAGACCTTCAACTAATTAAATTCAGGAGTTCATCATGACGACAGCCGTAATTGTTTCCACTGCCCGCACCCCTCTGGCGAAAAGCTGGAAAGGGTCTTTTAATATGACGCATGGCGCCACGCTGGGGGGCCACGCGGTCGAGCACGCGATTTCTCGTGCCGGCATTGAAGCCGCCGAAGTTGACGATGTCATTATCGGTTGCGCCACACCCGAGGGGGCCACTGGCGCCAATATTGCGCGCCAGATTGCCCTGCGTGCCGGTTGTCCGGTGACCGTGTCGGGCATGACGGTAAACCGTTTTTGTTCGTCAGGCTTGCAAACCATTGCCTTGGCAGCGCAGCGCATCATTGCCGGTGAAGGTGATATTTACGTCGCCGGCGGGGTGGAAAGTATTTCCTGCGTACAGCAGGAGGCCAATACTCACATGCTGGCCGACCCTTGGCTATTTAAAAACAAGCCCGAAATTTACTGGAATATGTTGCAAACCGCTGAAAACGTGGCCAAGCGTTACAGCATCAGTCGCGAAGCCATGGACGCCTACGGTGCGGCCAGTCAGCAGCGCGCCACCGCCGCCTTGGCAGCCGGTCTGTTTACCGCTGAGATTGCCCCCGTCACTGTCACCATGGGGGTGGTCGACAAGGTCATGGGGCTGACGACCCGCCAGGTTACCGTGAGCCAGGACGAGGGTATTCGCGATGGCACCACCGCCGAGGGCATCAGCGGTCTGCGTTCGGCCTTGCCGGGCGGCTTAATCACCGCCGGCAATGCCAGCCAATTCTCTGACGGGGGCGGTGCCGTGGTGGTCATGCACGAGGCATTGGCCGAGAAAAAAGGCTTAAAACCGTTGGGTCGTTTTTTGGGCTTTGCGGTGGCGGGTTGTGAGCCCGACGAGATGGGCATTGGCCCGGTGTACGCCGTCCCCAAGGTGCTGGCACGGCTGGGCCTGAAAGTCAGCGATATTGATTTGTGGGAACTCAATGAAGCCTTTGCCGTGCAGGTGCTGTATTGCCGCGACAAGCTTGGTATCCCCTCAGACCGATTGAACGTCAATGGCGGTGCTATTGCCGTCGGCCACCCTTACGGCGTCAGTGGCCAGCGTTTGACAGGTCATGCCCTGATCGAAGGTAAACGGCGCGGTGCCAAATTAGTCTGCGTCACCATGTGCATTGGTGGCGGCATGGGGGCAGCCGGTATTTTTGAAGTGCTCTGAGCCTGAACCCTGAAACGGAGACGTTATGTCACTGCGACCGACACTTGATTTTCTGTTGTACCAGTGGCTTGATGCCGCTGGCTTGAGTCAGCGTGCGCGTTTTGCCGAACATTCGCGCGACACCTTTGATGCGGTGCTCGACACCTGCGAGCGCATCGCGCGCGAGAAATACGCACCTTTTAACCGCCTGGTGGACACCCAGGAGCCACATTTTGACGGCGAAAAAGTCACCTTGCCTCAGGCCACGCACGACGCGCACAAGGCCTACGCGGCCTCCGGTATGTTGAGTGCGGCGCAGGACTTCGAGATCGGGGGCATGCAACTGCCCTACACCATTGAGGCGGCCGCCAATGCCTTTTTTGCGCTGGCCTCGGTCAGCATCGGCTCTGGCATGCTGACCACCGGCAATGCCAATTTGCTGATGGTGCATGGCTCGCCGCTGCAAAAAGAGGTATTTGCCAGAAACGAGTTTTCAGGCCGCTTTTCGGGCACCATGTGCCTGAGCGAGCCTCAAGCCGGCTCCAGTTTGTCGGATGTGGCGACCCGGGCGCTGCCTGATGGTCCCGATTTTGAAACGGAGCCACTCGGTGCGCGCTACCGGCTCAAGGGCAACAAGATGTGGATTTCGGCCGGCGAGCACGAGTTGACCGAGAACATCATCCATCTGGTGCTGGCCAAGATTCCCGGGCCCGATGGCAAACTGCCTATTGGTGTTCGCGGTATCTCCCTGTTTATTGTTCCCAAAAAACTGATCGATGTTGACGGTGCCCTAACCGGTGTGCGCAACGATGTTGCCCTGGCTGGTCTGAACCATAAGCTGGGCTGGCGCGGTACCACCAATACCCTGCTTAATTTTGGCGAAGGCAAATACCCGGTTGACGGTGATGCCGGCGCCATTGGCTACCGTGTGGGGGCGGTGGGCGAGGGTTTGCGCTGCATGTTCCACATGATGAACGAGGCCCGTATCGGGGTCGGCATAGCCGCCACTCTGCTGGGGCTGGCTGGTTATTACGCCTCCCTTGACTACGCCAAAACGCGGCTGCAAGGGCGACCGCTGGGACAAGGAGGCAAGGATGCCGCCCGGGCGCAGGTGCGCATCATTGAACATGCTGACGTCAAGCGCATGTTGCTGGCGCAAAAATCTTATGGTGAAGGCGCGCTGGCGCTGGCCCTGTACTGTGCCCGTCTGGTGGATGAACAACGAACCGGCTCGCCCGAGGCGGCCGACGACGCTCGTTTGCTGCTGGAGGTGCTGACCCCGATTGCTAAAAGTTGGCCCAGCGAATGGTGTCTGGAAGCCAACTCGCTGGCGATCCAAGTGCATGGCGGTTATGGCTATACCCGCGATTTTCCGGTCGAGCAGTACTGGCGCGATAACCGTCTGAACATGATTCACGAAGGTACACACGGCATCCAGGCCAGCGACTTGCTGGGCCGCAAGGTGCGTATGGAAGACGGGCGTGGTCTGGCACTGCTGGCCGCACGTGTTCAGGCAACAGCAGCGCGGGCCGCGTTACAACCTCAACTATCAGCCCATGCCGATGCACTGCTGCAGGCGCTGGCTCAGGTGCAGCAGGCGACCCAGGCCGCCTGGGCGAGCGACGACTCGGCCGCGGCGCTGGCCAATGCGGTGCCCTATATGCAGGCCTTTGGCCACACAGTGCTGGCCTGGATCTGGCTGGATGTGGCACTGGCAAGCCTGGCGCAGGATGCGAGTCAGAGCCAAGCTGCAACAGTCGGCAGGTTGCGGTCCAGCACCTATTTTTATCATTACGAATTGCCAAAAATTGGCGCCTGGCTTGGGGTCGTTCAGCAACGTGACGCCACCTGTGCCAGCATGCCCGAAGATGCCTTTTAAGGAGATAACATGACCCGTACCATTCAGCAACTTTTTGACTTGACCGGCAAGACCGCTCTGGTCACCGGCGGCTCGCGCGGCCTGGGCCTGCAAATGGCACACGCCCTGGGCGAGGCCGGTGCCCGTATTATGATCAGTTCGCGCAAGGCCGCCGACCTAGAACTGGCCTGCGCTGAGTTGCAGGCTGCCGGCATTGATGCGCGCTGGATTGCGGCCGATTGCGCCAAAGAAAGCGAAATCCAGCGTCTGGCCGATGAGACCCTGGAGCGCATGGGCGATATTGATATTCTGGTCAATAACGCCGGTGCCAGTTGGGGTGCGCCAGCCGAAGACCACCCGATTGAGGCCTGGGACAAGGTGATGAACTTGAATGTGCGCGGCTACTTTATCTTGAGTCAGGCGCTTGCCAAAAAGAGCATGATTGCGCGCCGCTCGGGCCACATCATCAACATCGCTTCAATTGCCGGTTTGGGCGGTAACCCGCCCGAGATGCAGACCATTGCCTACAACACTTCCAAAGGTGCGGTGGTCAACTTCACTCGGGCGTTGGCCGCGGAATGGGGTAAGTACAACATTACGGTCAACGCCATCTGCCCCGGTTTTTTCCCGAGCAAGATGACGCACGGTCTGCTGGCGGCTCTGGGAGAAGACAAAATGGCTGCGCATGCGCCGCTGCATCGTCTCGGAGACAACGAAGACCTGAAGGGCCTGTGCGTGTTGTACGCCTCCGATGCCGGTAAACACATTACCGGCCAGTGGCTGGCAGTCGACGGTGGTGTCAGCGCGGTGACCGGTGGTTAAGCCTGAGTCGCCACTGGACTTCGGTGCGGAGATTCCCTTCGTCGCCCACTTGGGTTTTACCCTGCACCGCTATGAAGGTGGCTTCTCCGAGCTGCGCTACCTGCCCACGTCGGCGCATCTGAACTCATTTGAAGTCACGCATGGCGGCGCCCTGATGGCGCTGCTCGATGTGACGATGGCAGTGGCCGCGCGCAGCGTGCAGCAGGATATGGGCGCCATCACCATCGAGATGAAAACCAGTTTCATGCAACCGGCGCGCGGTCTGCTGATCGCCAAAGGTCATCTGATGCACCGCACTCGGTCGATGGCATTTACCGAGGCCACTGTTTTTGATGCAGAAGGGCGCGCCTGTGCCCACGCCACCGGCACCTTCAAGTACGCCAAACGCGTCCCCAGTGCCATTCCAACCGATTAATTTTTCAGGAGCTACACCCATGCCACAGAACCAGCAAATCATTCTCGACAATCGTCCCCAGGGCGAGGCTGTTGCCAGCAACTTCAAACTGCAAACCGCGCAAACACCGGAGTTGCAGGCCGGTCAGGTGCTGGTAAAGCATCACTTTTTAAGCCTGGACCCGTATATGCGGGGTCGTATGAACGACGCCAAAAGCTATGCCATGCCCCAGGCGCTGGCCGAGGTCATGGGGGGCGGCACGGTCGGTCAAGTGCTGGAGTCCAAACATGCCAAGTTCGCTGTGGGTGACACAGTCGTCGGCATGGGGGGCTGGCAGCAGTACAGCTTGGTCGATGCTGACCAGTTAGGCGCCCTGCGCAAGGTCGACACGACACACATTGCCCTCAGTGCCTATCTGGGTGCGGTCGGTATGCCTGGCGTCACTGCCTGGTATGGCCTGGTCAAAATTATCGAACCCAAAGCCGGTGAAACCATGGTCGTGAGCGCCGCCACCGGTGCTGTTGGCAGTGCTTTTGCCGCCCTTAGTAAGGCCCGAGGCTGCCGTACCGTCGGCATTGCGGGGGGGCCCGACAAGTGTAAATATGCGGTTGAAGAACTGGGCTTTGATGCCTGCATTGACTACAAACTGCACGCCAATGCAACCTCACTCGGCAAGGCGATCAAGGAGGCCTGCCCGGACGGTATTGATGGCTATTTTGAGAACGTCGGTGGCATGGTGTTGGACGCTGTCTTGTCGCGCATGAACGCCTTTGGGCGGATTGCGGTCTGCGGCATGATTGCCGGCTACGACGGTACGCCGCTGCCGCTTACTTACCCCGCACTGATTTTGATGAATCGGCTCAAGGTTCAAGGTTTTATCGTCAGCGAGCACATGGAAATCTGGCCTGAAGCCCTGAAGGAACTCGGGGCGCTAGTGGCTTCGGGCAAGCTGCGCCCGCGTGAGTCAATTGCCCAGGGGCTGGAGGCGGCACCCGAGGCTTTTCTGGGCCTGCTCAAGGGCAAAAATTTTGGAAAACAACTGGTCAAGTTGATCTGAAGCAGGAGCCCTTTCCCATGAGTGATCTCATCCTTCACCATTACCCGACCTCACCCTTCTCGGAAAAAATCCGCCTGGTGCTGGGTTACAAAAATCTGGCCTGGAAGTCGGTCATTATTCCGTCGATCATGCCCAAGCCCGATGTACTGGCGCTGACCGGAGGCTACCGTAAAACGCCCTTCATGCAAATCGGGGCCGATATTTACTGTGACAGCGCACTGATCTGTGATGTGCTGGAGCACCGCCAGCCCACACTTATGCTGTATCCGCCGCAACACAAGGGATTGGCTCGGGTACTGGCCCAGTGGGGTGACACCACCCTGTTTTGGGCTGCCATGGCTTACAACCTGCAACCCAAAGGGGCGGCGGCCCTTTTTGAGGGCGCCCCACCTGAGGCCGCTCGCGCCTTTGGTACAGACCGCGGTGCCATGACGGTCGGCATGATGCGGCTGCGTCCGGCTGATGCCACGGCCGCCTACAAGTCGTATCTGCGGCGCATCGCCCATATGCTGGAGGTGCAGAATTTTGTGTTGGGCAGCGCGCCCTGCGTGGCTGACTTTGCCCTTTATCACCCGCTCTGGTTTTCGCGCAAACGCCTACCCCAAATGGCCGGTATTCTGGATGCGACGCCCAACATCCTGGACTGGATGGACCGCATGGCGGCACTCGGCCATGGTCCCATGGAAAAATTCAGCGCTGCAGAGGCGATTACCCTAGCCGCTAAGTCGACACCGCTGCCAGTCAGTGACGAGCCGTTTCAGGACGAGCATGGCATTGCGCTGGGCAGTCCAGTAACCGTGGCGGCCGAGAGCTTTGGTGCTGAAGTGACGACCGGCGAGCTGATTGCTGCCACTCGAATGCACTACACCCTGCGCCGTAGCGATGAACGTGCTGGTAACGTGCATGTGCACTTTCCCCGTGTAGGTTTTGTGCTGAAAGCAGCCAGCCCCGCATGACCGTTATTCCTCCTTTGCACTGGAAGCTCAGCCTGTTTGAGGCCCTGAGCCTGCAAGAGCTGCATGACCTGCTGCAACTGCGCACGCAGGTTTTTGTGGTGGAGCAGAACTGCGTGTTTCAGGATATCGACGGCAGCGATGGGCAGGCGCTCCATTTGCTGGGCCTGCAAGGCCCGCAGCTGGTCGTCTATGCGCGCTGTTTTCCGGCCGGCGTCAAGTTTGAAGAGGCCAGCATTGGCCGGGTTCTGACCCGTGAAAGTGCGCGCGGTAGGGGCCTGGGCCATGCCCTGATTGCCCAGGCAATAGTGGCCGTCAGTGCGGCTTGGGGAGCACAGCCGATCCGCATTGGTGCGCAGGCTCGCTTAAAAAATTACTATTGCCAGCACGGTTTTATCGACCTCGACCGGCCCTATGTCGAAGACGGCATTGACCATCTTGAGATGCTTTGGCAGCCCGTTTGACTTTTTCCTCCCGTCTTTGCGTCTGCAGCGCGGCAATTCAGGGGCTCATGGACTGCTGCGGCCTGCGGCCTCGAAGCGACGAAGGTACTTATGGATCTTCTTGCTGTCTGACCTTTTCCAAATTTGCTCCGAAAGGGGCGTGGATTGAAACATGATTACTGACTTCAAAAATAAAACTGCGGTTTTGACTGGTGCGGCTTCTGGCTTTGGCTTGGAGTGCGCCCGGCTGGGGGCTAAGTTGGGCATGAACCTGGTGCTGGCCGATGTGCAGCAAGACGCCCTGGACAAAGCCGCCGCCGAGTTGCAGGCGGCCGGTGCCCAGGTGCTGGCGATCCGGCTTGATGTCTCTGACGCAGCCCAAGTCGAGGCGCTGGGCGCAGCGGTGTTTGAGCGATTTGGTGCTCCCCATCTGGTCTTCAACAACGCTGGTGTCGGGGCCGGTGGGCTGATCTGGGAGAACACGGCTAAAGACTGGGAATGGGTGATCGGGGTTAACCTGATGGGCGTTGCGCATGGCGTGCGTGTGTTTACGCCGATGATGCTGGCTGCGGCCAAAAAAGACCCGGCCTACCGCGGTCATATTGTCAATACCGCCAGCATGGCGGGTCTGCTCAATGCCCCCAATATGGGCATCTACAACGCCAGTAAACACGCGGTGGTAAGCATCAGCGAAACCCTCTATCAAGACCTGGCGCTGGTCACGACGCAGATTGGCGCCTCGGTCCTATGCCCGTATTTTGTGCCGACCGGTATCAGCCAGAGTCAGCGCAATCGTCCGCTTGATGTGGCGCCAACCGAAGCCACGCACAGTCAGCGGGTCGGTCAGGCTATGAGCGATGCGGCTGTGGCTTCAGGTCGGGTCAGTGCTGCGGATGTGGTGCAAAAAGTATTCGATGCGGTCGTTGCCAACCAGTTCTACATCTACAGTCACCCAAAAGCGATTGGCGCGGTGCAGGTACGACTCGATGATATTGTGCAGGCGCGCAACCCGACCGACCCCTTTGCCCACAAGCCCGAGCTTGGCCTGGCGCTCAAGCAGGCGCTAAGCCAGCCGGGACTGGTCGCACAGTAAGGCTAATAGACTTTTTTGGGGCATGGGCTTGTGAAAGTAATAGCCCTGAATAGTCTGGCAGCCGGCCTCTTCAAGATAGCGCAGCTGGGTTGAGGTTTCGACCCCTTCGGCAATCAGGTTCAGTCTCAGGCCTTTGGCGATTGAGATGATCGCCAGAATGACGGGGCTTTGCACTTTTCCATCGCTAATGCCCATGACAAAGGAGCGATCAATCTTGATAGTGTGAATCGGGAATCGATGTAAGTACGATAAAGATGAGTAACCAATTCCGAAGTCGTCAATCGCAACACTGACGCCAAGTTGGCAGAGTTTTGCTAGTTGTTCAATGGCAACCTGAGGATTTCGAATAGAGATATTTTCAGTGATCTCAATCTCTATTTGCTCAGGTCGAATGTTGTAACGGTGCAGTGCTTGCGTAAACTTTTCAAAAAAATCACCTCGGTCCAGGTACTGTGGCGATACATTGAAGGACATTCGGATCGGGAGGCCACCGACGCTATTCCATTCCAGCAGGTCTGTACAAATAGCCTCCATCATCCAGTCGCTCAGGGGGAGCATCAAACCATTTTCTTCCGCGAACGGCAAAAACTCACCGGCGCTGAGCAAACCTCGTTCAGGGTGGTTCCATCGCATTAAGGCTTCAGCGCCAATCACTTTTCTGGTTTTGAGGTCTATCTGAGGTTGGTAATACATTTCCAGTTCGCCCTGCGCCAGTGCCAGGTGCAGACTGTGCTCCAAAGCGATCTTGTGGGATGAGGAGTCCTGCATGCTGCGGTCAAAAAAGGCATGGCCATTTTTTCCTTGCGCCTTCATGTGGTACATCGCCATATCCGAATTTTTGATCAGTTCGTCGACACTTTCACCGTCGTGTGGGTAGACGGCAATGCCGATACTGACCGAAATATGCACCGGTTGGCCGACCAACTCAAACGGATATCGCAAACTGGTCAGAAACTTGTCTGCAATCAGTTCTGCATCCTGTCGACTGTTCAATTCAGGTAATACGGCGGTGAACTCATCACCCCCCAGGCGCGACAAGGTGTCGCAACTGCGCAGGCACCCCTTGAGTCTGACTGCAACTTCTTGGAGCAAGGCATCCCCGATGACATGTCCCAGCGTGTCGTTGACCAGTTTGAATCGATCCAGATCCAGAAACATGACAGCCAGGTGGGTCGCGTTGCGCTTGGCTTGGAGGATGGCCAGGCCAAGTCGATCCCTGAACAACAGTCGGTTAGGCAGCGCGGTCAGTGTGTCGTGGTAGGCCTGAAAGGCAATCAGATCATCGGCCCGTTTGCGTTCGGTAATGTCTCGGGCTACGACGTAGGTACCGGACACTTCGCGATGAATTGCATCTGTCGCCAGTCCGTTGCCCTCATGGGTGAGTACTATCAATTCATGGCAAAAAGTACGGACCGGTGTATTTGCATGGCTCGATTTGAGTCGCAGCTCGATGGTTCGCGACAGGCGGGCGTTGCCCCGGACCTCATTGAAGACGTAATGGGCACGCTCCATATCATTTTCATCTACCAGTACCGAGTAGTGCTGGCCTATCAATTCTTCGCGTTTGTATCCAAGCAAGGGTTGCACCCGGTCGTTGATAAAACTGAAACAACCTGAGTTGTCGAGTGTGTAAATGATATCTGGCGAACTGTTGACCAGATAGCGATAAACCTTCTCGGAGTTAGCCAGTCGCCATGCAATGAGTTGATTTTCTGCTTTAAGTCGGCGTTGCTGTAGTGCGTTATTAACAGTTTTTAGAAGTTCTTCGCGGGCATATGGTTTCCGTAAGTAGTCATAGGCGCCACGCTGAAGAGCGCCGATGACGGCATCAATGCCGCGGGCGCCGCTGGTCACAATTACATTGGCAGTGGTTTGCAAGGTGATCATGAAATCCATGACCACATGACCATCCATATCCGGCAAATGCCAATCAAGGATCACCAAGTCGTAACGACCTTCCCTGAGAAGTGCAATGGCTTCACTGCCATTGGTCGCCGTGTGCAGCGCATAGCCTTCATCCTTGATCAGTTCATACAGACTGCTCAACATTCTTGGCTCGTCATCCACCAGCAGCACCTGCACCTGAGTCGCCGTATTGACCGTCAGGGCCTGGGTCTTTAACCGGTCCATGTCAGGTTTCATATCTGACCCTTCCAAGCGGCGTCTGTTGTGTGGGTTGAACTTGGGCTTGAGCTGGCAAGAGTAGTTCAAATAGGGTCCCCTCCATAGTGCTTTGGCAGTCAATTTGGCCACCCAGCTTGGTCACCAGGCTATGCACGATGCTCAAACCCAACCCGCGATTTTCTCCCGCCTTGGCACTGGGTACCCGGGAGTAGAGTCTGGTCAGCACCTCGGGTGGCAGTCCGGAGCCACTGTCTCTGACACTGAGTGCTACCAGCAAACGACCCTTACGTTGGACTCGGCCGCGGTTGACGATCTCAATCTGCCCTCCCTGCGGCAAGGCCTCGACGGCGTTTTTGATCAGGTTTAATAAGATTTGCTTCAGCACGTCGACGGGCGCGTCGATTTCGCTGCTCATGCTGGGCAGTTTGGCGACCAGTTGAACGCCCGCGGGTAAAAACTTGCTCTCGCGGAACAAGCGCACCACGCCATTGATGCATTGGTTGACATCTGTGCCGGTCGTCCGGGGCGCTGGCAATGCGCCGGAGAAGTCATTGAGCAGATTGCCGACGCGGTCAAGCTCTTCACTAAGAATCGACAATTCACCGTTCAACGGCTCTTGTCGATTTAGTTTCGCGTCCAGAACCCCCAGGTAATTTTTGATAATTGCCAGCGGATTGTTGATCTCGTGGGCGACCTGGCGTGCGCTCTCCATATAGCTTTCCCTCGCGCGGGTCAACTGCTGGTTACTTTCGCTGCGTGCGAGGGTGGCTGATTCAAGGGCGATGCCCGCTTGCGTGCCAAAGGCGTGAATGAGTCGATCGCGCAGTGTCAAATCTGCCACGCGCCAGTGTGCAATGCCGCTGATCATGACCCCCAGACAGCGCTCGCCGCTGATCAGCGGCACACAAACCAGGCATTCGGTGTCAAAAATACGCAGTAATTGCTCTTCTGCCAGACTGGGTGTCGCCTGATGTTGCACTACAAAAGTCAGCTGTTTCTGCAAGACCGACTGCGCCAACTTTCCCCCATGCGCCAACGCAATGCTGAAGCTGTCTAGTCGTTGTTGCTGCTCGCCCAGTGCGAGGCCAACCAGTGTTTGTGTGCCTTCGTCCACTAACAGGAAAAACGCATCTTCCAGGTTAAATCGGAGACGGGCGTATTGGCGCACCGTGTCCAGCAACGGCACCTCGTTTTTTTGACGTGCCAGTGACTGCCCCATCTCTGTGGTTAGTGTCAGGTTGCACACTTGTTGGATCAGTCGCTGCTGGACTGTCTCTACGCTCGCCTGCGTCGGCGCGGTGATGCCTGCCTTGGGTGAATCCTCAAGGCTTGACAAGTCAATGCCCAGGTAACTAGCCGCTTTGGTAACTTGGGCTGTTGCCCCCTGGCAGATCACCAGCAGCTCAGGGCTGGAAATTTGGCATAGCCCGCTGGCATTAAGTTCTAGGTGTCCCGCGGCGTCGTTCCTCACAAGGCTGCTTAAAGAGTGGGCAAGATGAACGATACGAATAAGCGGATGGGCGTTCTGGATGCGGGTCACTGGCTCATGGTGATAGCGAATACTGTCCGCTAGAAAGGAGTCCAGCTTCCAGCGCTCAACCAGCCAGGCGCCGGCCTCGGTATGTGCTATTTGAAGCGTGCTGTGCTCCACCCGACACAGGTGTTGATTGTCCTGTGCATGAAAATTTAACCCGTATTCCTGCGGTGCTGCCGCCAATAGGGCCAGTCGCCCTACGTTGTGCAGCAAGCCGGCCAGATAGGCTTCTTCGATTTGGGGATAGTCCGTTTTTTTCGCAATTTCACGTGCGATCACAGCGGTCCGCAAGGCGTCTTGCCAGAAACTGCGCAAATCTGTACTGCCCGTGTGCGCAAAGCCATTGAAGGTCTGAAGTACCGACTCGCTCATGACCAGGGTCTTAAGCATGTCTATACCGAGTGTACTCAGGGCTTGAGTCAGCCCTACCTTGCGTCCGCCCCGGTGGAATGCGGCACTGTTGGCCACACTTAAAACCTTGTTGCTCATGCCGGCATCGTTAGCGATCAGTTTGGCTAGTTCTGCCATGCCCGCTTCGTCGGTCTGACAGAGCTCTATTAATTTGAGAAGAATCTCAGGGAGCGCGGGCAGTCTCGCCATCAGCAGTCGGTTGCGGA
>JBLHZH010000021.1:0-13703 GCA_047629695.1 Rhodoferax sp. | reverse complement strand
GGCCTCGGCACCGATTGCCGCGCCTTGGCTGTCTACTTGAATTTGATAGAACACCACGAATTGTTCTAATGCCAGGTCGCGGCGCATGTCTTTTTCAAGTTGAGCAAGGGCGTCGACGGCGGCCTGCATGGCCGGGTCAAAAAAGCGGGCGGTATTGCGGCCGGCCGCTTTCGCTTGGTACATGGCGACATCGGCTTTTTTAAGCAGATCGTCCCGGCTTTCCTGTTCGCCCACGAAGAGTGTGATGCCAATGCTGGGTGTGATGGCGCAGTTGTGCCCCAGTCCTGTCAGGTTGTAGGCTTGGCTTAGCATCAGCAGAACTTTGTTGGCCACGACTTCGGCTTGCGCCGCAGCCTCGGGCGCGCTCTGGCTCAAGGTGCCCAGCAGCAACACGAACTCATCGCCATTCAGTCTGGCCACGCTGTCGCTTTCACGCACACAGGCTTTTAGGCGGGAGGCCACCTGTTGCAGCAACAGATCACCCACGCCATGTCCGAGCGCATCGTTGATCCGTTTGAAGTGGTCCAGATCCAAAAGCAGCAGGGCACCGTGCTGGCGCGTTTGGGCTGAGGACGCCAGTCTCTGTTGTAGTCGGTCCATTAGCAGGCGCCGGTTGGGCAGCCCGGTCAGGGTGTCGTAATAAGCCAGAGTGTGAATTTTTTCCTTGTCGCGGCGGTGCTGTGTCAGGTCGCGAGCAATGCCAATGAGTACCGCCTGTCCGCCTCGTATGATGCGTGACACCGACAGGCGCAGTGGGAACACGTGGCCGTCCTGATGTCGTCCTTCCAGATCACGGGGCTGGTTGAAAAGAGGCGACTCCCCGGTGGTTGGCAGCAGTTGCAGGTAGTGCTCGGACTGACTGCGCTGGGACTCGGGTATCAGCAGGCTCACATGGCGCTCTATGACTTCGGCGGCGGTATAGCCAAACATCAAGCTGGCGGCTTTGTTGAAAGACGCAATCAGGCCTTGCGGGTTGATGGTAATGGCGCCGTCCACCATATTGTGCAGAACAGTTTGGGTGTTGAGGGCCGACTCGTGCAGTGACGCCAGGTTGGCCACCAACTGTTGCTCGGTGCGTTTGCGCGAGGTGATGTCACGGGTGATGCCGATGAAGTGGCTCAAGTTGCCCTGTGCATCGCGTACCGGTGAGATTGTCAGTTCATTCCAGAACGGACTGCCGTCCTTGTGATAATTGAGAATTTCGCCCTCAAACGTCTGGTGCGCCTGGATCGTCTGGTGGATCAACTTGCGCGTGGTGGGATCGGTCAATGGACCTTGCATGAACAGGCAGGTCTGACCCACAATTTCGGCCTCGCTATAGCCGGTAATTGCAGTGTAGGCGGCATTGGCTGACAGGATGATTTGCCGGGTATCGGTAATCAAGACCCCGAGCGCGGTGGCCTTCAGGGCAGCGTCGCTGATCTGGAGCTGCAGTTCTACTTTTTTGCGGGCATCAATGTTGTCGAGTAACAGAAGAACCAAGCGTGTGCCGTCGGGACTTTCGGTGGTACTGGCCGTCAGTTGTACCCAGAAGGTGCTGCCGTCGCTTTTGGTCAAGCGCAATTCAATCGTAGTCGCCTGTCCAGAGGTCAGCAACGTCTTACGCTGCAAATAAAAAATATCCTGATCTTCCTTGAAGATGAAGCGTGAGATCGGCTGGTTGAGCATGGCGGCACGGGGCATGACAAGCTGGGCTGCCGCCGTGAGGTTGACCTTGAGGATCAGGCCCTGTTCGTTCAAGGTGCAGTAGCCTACGGGTGCTAGGTCATAGAGGTCAAAATAGATCATCCGCTCGGTGTTCAGCGCTACTTGGGCACGGCGTAACTCTTCGTTTTGCATTTCCAGCTCAATCTGGTGAACGCGCAGTTCATGCAACGCCAGTCGTGCATTCTCGGGCGATAGGATCTCTCTGTTTTGCGCCGATTGGGTCAGGTACTGCTGGGCGATGGCATCGGCCCGCCGGCGCAGTGCGCCGACGGCATTAGGTCCCTTGAGGTCCGACGGCGGCACCGGGTCTTTAAGTGTCATGGGGTGCATCCTTGGGCGTTTCGGCCTTGGGGTCGATGGTCCTTTCGGTCGTGGCGATGGCATATATTTTACCGCTCTCATTCACCAAGGCGGTGGCGTTAATCCAGACCCCGACTACAAGCCCCTTTTTGGTGTTGCGCTGGGTCTGGTAGGGTGCCAACACGGCGGTCCGGCTTAGTTGTTGGACCTTGGTCAGCGCGTCTTCGCGCAGACTCTGGGGAATCAGGTCGCGCACATTCATTTTTAAAGCCTCGGTCTCGCTCCAGCCGTACATCTTGACCGCGCCCATGTTCCAGGCCAGGATACGCCCGTTTAAATCCTGCACGGTGACGGCATCAAAAGCATCCCGCACCACCACCGCCAGGCGCAACAGTTCATTGGCCGCTTTGTGCAGCGCCTCTTCGGTTTTCTTCAGCGTGGTGATGTCGACAAAGGTAATCACCGCGCCTTCAATCACGTTGTCCAGCGTGCGGTAGGGCAGAATGCGCATGGTGTACCAAGTGCCCTCGGTGGTCTGTACGCTTACCTCTTTGGGCATCAGTGTGTTGAGCACTTCTTGGGTGTCGGCCACCAGGCGGTCGTAGCCCAGCAGGTTGGAGACCACATGGGCGACCGGTCGACCGACGTCGCTCAGTATCAGGTTGATGATGCGGGTGGTGGCCGGTGTGTAGCGCAGGATGCGCAGGTTGTGGTCGACAAACACGGTGGCTATGCCGGAGCCGGCCAGCAGGTTGTTCATGTCGTTGTTGGCTTGAGACAAATCTCCGACCTTGGTTTGTAGCTCGCTGTTGACGGTGGCCAACTCTTCATTGACTGACTGCAGTTCTTCCTTGGAAGTCTCCAGTTCTTCGTTAGTGGACTGCAACTCCTCGTTGACCGACTGCATTTCTTCGTTGGATGATTTAAGTTCCTCGTTGGAGGTTTCCAGTTCTTCGTTGGCGGCTTGCAGGTACTCTTCTTTGGCCCGCAACTCCTGCTTGAGTGCGGCAATACGCAGGTCGGCATCGGTCTCGGGGTTGCCCGCATCGGTCAGTGCCTGCCGTGCGACCTGTTCGACCAGCTCTGGGTCCAACAGCGGCGTCTCTTCCAGCACCACCAGAAACAGGGGTGATTCTGGTGGTCCGGCGGGCGCGGTTGTCACCGGGCAGACGCTGAGGTTGATGGTGCTGAAGTGACCATTGGTCCTGACCTGCAGCCCGCTTACCTGCACCACCTCCCGCGTGTTGTTGGCCTTGTGCAGGGTGGTAGTCAGGTCGCGGCGCAGCCCTTCGCGCGCCATCTTCAGGATGTTATTAATACCGGCTTCGCCCGGTGACAGTTCCAGGTACCTGCCGGTACGTCCGTGCAGATACAAAATATCACCGTGGGCGTTGATCAGGGCAGCCGCCGGCGCGATTTGCTGTAACAGCGCCTGCTCGGTTAATTCGCGCAGCGGCAGTTTTTCGAGACGCGCGGACTTGGTTGTGCTGAGGGTGAGTGTTTCCATCGCGGTCATGGGCGGTAGTAGGCGGCCGAGGGCCGAGCGTTGCAGGCCCTGAAAATCGGGCTTGCGCTGGTAGAGTTTTGATTTGCGGTCGAGTGGGGCAAATAGGTCACCAAACTCGGCCACGGTCTCCGAGGTCCCCAAAAACAGCATGCCGCCTGGGCTCAGAGCGTAGTGAAACAGGGGAATCAACTTTTTTTGTAACTCTACACCCAGGTAGATCAGCAGGTTGCGACAACTGATCAGGTCCAGTTTGGAGAAAGGTGGGTCCTTGATCAGGTCATGCTCTGAAAAAATAAGCATGTCGCGAATATTTTTATTAATGCGAAACGTATTGCCACCGGGCTCCACACTAAAGTAGCGGGCCAGCCGATGTGGCGCGATGTCGGCGGCGATGCCGGTCGGGTAGACGCCAGCGCGCGCGGTAGCAATCGCCCGGCTGTCAATGTCGGTGGCGAAGACCTGCACTTTGTAGTCGACGCTAAGTCGCTTCATGCGTTCATACATCAGGATGGCGATGGAGTAGGCCTCCTCGCCAGTCGAGCAGCCGGCTGACCAGACGCGCACCACGCCCCCCTCGGGCTTGCCAGAAAAAATAGCTGGAATGATCTGCTCTTCAAGTGCCTGGAAGGCCTCCGGGTCACGGAAGAAGTTGGTTACGCCGATCAGCAGATCGCGAAATAACGCCTCAACCTCGATCGGGGTTTGCTGTAGGTACTTGACATAGCCTTCGGCTGCGGTAATCTGGTGCACCGCCATACGCCGCTCAATGCGTCGGTGGATGGTGCTGGGTTTGTACTGCGAAAAGTCGTGCCCGGTCTGCGAGCGCAGCAGAACGAAGACTTTTTTCAGCATATTTTCTGTCATCTGCGTCGGTGCCGCCGCGGGCCGGGTAGCCCTGCCAAAAGCGTAGGCCGCATAGGCCATGAGCTGGGCCGGCATATCAGCCGGCAGCAGTTCGTAATCCACCATGCCGGTGGCAATGGCGCTGAGTGGCATGCCATCGAACTCGGCTGAGTCCGCAGTTTGCGCCATGATCATGCCGCCTGCTTCCTTGATAGCGCGCGCGCCCATGGTGCCGTCGCTGCCGGTGCCTGAAAGCACGATGGCAATGGCCCGTTCCCGCAGATCGTGCGCCAGGGAGCGAAAGAAAAAGTCAATCGGAAGTCGGTGGCCCCGGAGTGCGACCGGTTCCAGTAATTGCAGTGTGCCGTTCAAAAAAGCCATGTCTCGGTTCGGTGGAATGATGTAGGTGCAGTTGACTTGCACCTCCATGCCGTCTTCAACCTCGAATACCTGTAGCCGGGTGTAGCGCTGAATCAATTCACTCAGAATGCTTTTGTGGTTGGGGGCCAGATGCTGGACCAGTACAAAGGCCATGCCGGGGTTGGCGTCGGCGGGCATGCCGGAGAAGAAAGCTTCAAAGGCCGCCAGTCCACCCGCTGAGGCGCCAATGCCGACGATCGGGAAGCTGCTGCCCATGGCCGTGCTGCCGGTCGGCGCAGCCAGTGCGGTTTCTGGTGCCGTTGTGGCTGCCGTATCCGTAGGGGTTACGGCCTTGTTGGCTTCTGGGGTCACGGTGGGGGCCTTGGGTTTTCTTTTTTGCATGGGGTTCAGGTCAGCAGGGTGGGCTGATGGGTTCGGGTGTACCGCAGGGGGTAAGGCGCCGTGCGAGAGATTGGCGTCTGGTTGAGCTTGAAGGTGTCCACCACCTGCGCCAGGCGCTGCGCCTGCTCGCGCAGGTTTTCGGTGGCAGCGGCCGTGATCTCGCTGATCACGTCGGTGACGCGTTGCACCGCGTGCTCGATATCGGTCACGGTCTGGCCGGCCGCAGCGACTAGGCGGGAGCCGGTGTCGATGCGCTCGACGCTGGCGCCAATCAGGTTTTTGATTTCCTGGGCGGCCTCGACGGCCGCGTTCCAGGCCAGGATGTTGGTCTGAAAGGCAATCCCGTCGATGACACTGATGGTGTCAATGATTTTGGTGGAGCGGGTATGGATGTCGCTTATGGTACTGACCACCTTCGACACGACCACCTCGCCGGCCGAGGAGCCCAGTTGGTTCGCTTGGCGCGAGGACTCGGCAGTCTGGCGCACGGTGCTGGTGAGTTGGCGCAGGCTGGCGGCGGCCTGTTGCAGGTTGCTGGCGGTCTGCTCGTTGCGCAGGCTCAAGTCTTGGTTGCCCGCGGCAATTTCAGCGCTGGCGGTGGACATGCTGTCGCTCGACTCGCGCATCTGCCTGATCAGACTCGCCAGGGAATGTTGCATCGCCACCAGCGAACGCAGCAGACGGGCGGTTTCGTCGTTGCCGCCAGTGTCGATCCGGTAGTCGGTCAGACCGCCTAGTGCAATTGCCTTGGCAAACTGCTCAGCCCGCTCGACTGGGCGGCAAATCGAGTGCATGTTGAGCCGTGTCAGCGGCACGATGATGGCAAGCCAGAGCAGGCTGGCCCCAATCACCAGGGTGATGACTTGGTCAACCGCAATTTGCAGTGTTTTTGGTTTGTCGCCAGTGGCCCGTTGCCTATCACCCACCAGCGTGATGAAGTTGTTCAGAATCGGATCGTTCGGGGTTTGCTGCTGTAGCACCTGCTGCAACCGCGCCACTTCAGTCAGGGCATCAGTCTCTTGCGTCAGCAGGCCGGTGTCGACAGTGTTGGTATCTACCTGGCTCATCACATTAATGGCACCCACAGTGCCCAGCGCCAAGATAACGACGACGATGGCACTTTTCATGCACAAACGGATTGTGAAGCAGCGCATCAATGTAGCTAATTGCATGAAATTTTCCAAATAAAAGATGCAGCGCAAAAAGCGGCTGAGTGACAAACTTTACGTCAGATCGGGTGCGACTTACCGTGTCTCCTTGATTTAAAATAGTTGATCTTTGAATGCTATTAAATTCGAAGTATGTGATTGATATTTGTCAAGTTGTAAAAGTTCACTCTCGTCCGATATCAAGTCTGCGTCTACTTTAACCAGTGCACCTGCACGCACGCCCAGCAAACGAAGGCGCTGCACCAAGGGCACGCGCTTGAGGCATTGGCCCGCGGCTTGGCGGATGGTGCGGGCGTCTGCGGTGGGCTGTGCGAGCGTCAGATCGCGGGTGACGCTTTTAAAGTCGTCATAGCGCAGTTTGATGCCGATGGTCTTCCCGACATAGCCTTTGCGCTGCAAGTCCTCGGCCACTTGGCTGCAGAGGCGGGTAAAGATGGCACTCAGTTCAGCCTTGTCGTGCACGGCATGCAAGTCGCGCTCAAACGTGGTTTCACGGCTCATGGAGACCGGTTCGCTGCTCAGTACCACCGGGCGCGCGTCTAGGCCGTGGGCTGCGTCAAACAACCAAGCACCAGTTTTGAGCCCAAAGTGGGCCATCAGCCAGGTTTTTTTCTGCTCTGCCAGTTGACCAATGGTCGTGATGCCCAGGCTTTTGAGCTTGTCATCTGCCTTGGGGCCGATACCGTTGATTTTGCGACAGGCTAGCGGCCAGATTTTGCGGGTTAGTTCATCTTCCAGAACAATGGCGATGCCGTTGGGTTTATTGAATTCACTGGCCATTTTGGCCAGCAGTTTATTGGGCGCGACACCGACCGAACAGGTCAGGCCGGTTTGTTGAAAAATGGTTTTCTGCAATAGCCGGGCTAGCACCCGACCGCCCTCGCGCTGACCACCAGGTACATCAGTGAAATCAATGTAGACCTCGTCCACTCCCCGGTTTTCCATGAGCGGGGAAATTTCCTGAATCACAGCCTTGAAGGCTTGTGAGAAGCGTCGGTATTCGTCAAAGTCTACCGGCAGTAAAAAAGCCTGAGGGCACAGCTTGGCGGCCTTCATCAGGCCTTGACCTGAGCCAACACCAAACTGGCGCGCCGCGTAAGTGGCGGTGGTGATGACGCCGCGCCCGGTGTAGTCTTTGAGTTGGGGGAAAGCGTCCAGTGGAATCCGGGCCAGTGGCTGCCCGGTCTGGGTTTGGCGTAGGGTCTTGTCAGTTGGGCGCCGCGCGCCACCAATAACGACCGGCTGACCCTGCAATTGGGGGTAGCGTAGCAGTTCGACCGATGCGTAAAAGGCGTCCATGTCAAGGTGGGCAATGCGGCGTATCACGGCACGAGGATAACGCGAACCTAAATTGCTCTGGATTAGAGCCTATTTCTGCGATTGAAGTGTTAAATTGATTGCCATGGACAAGCACTTTCTTTCCCCTCTTTTTTCGCCTGGTTCGATTGTGGTTTTTGCCGGTCAGGCTGATGACCTGGCAGCGCAGACGCCGCAGGCGCAGGCGCTGCGCAGCGCGCTGCGAGCGCAGCCTTTTGCCGGCAAGCTGGTGTTCCTTGATGTGCATGTCAGCGGCACGCTGGCCGACCTGGCTCATACCCAAGCCGATCTGGCAGTGATTGCCTTGCCGGCCGCCGAAGTGGCGGCGGCACTGGAGATTGCCGGGCGCATCAACTGCCGCGCTGCACTGGTGATCTCCAGCGGCATTGATGCCACCCTGGCGTCTGAGTTGCACCGCATGGCGCGTCGCGATGGCATGCATTTACTGGGCCCCAACAGCATGGGTTTCCAGCGGCCGCACCTGCAGCTCAACGCCAGCGTGGCCAGTGCCCTGTGTGGGCCTGGTCCGCTGGCGCTGGTGTCCCAATCGGGGGCACTGACCGCGTCGATTCTCGATTGGGCCAAAAGCAATGCTGTCGGGTTTTCGACCGTGGTCTCGCTCGGCCCCAACACTGCGGTTGACATGGCCCAGGTGCTGGACTTTCTGGCTACCGATGCGCAGACCCACAGCATCGTCATCTACCTAGAAGGCATCACCCATGCGCGCCGTTTTATGAGCGCGCTGCGGGCGGCTGCCAATGCCAAGCCGGTGGTGGTGCTCAAGGCCGGGCGCAAGCCGGCCGGCAACCGCGCAGCGCTTACGCATTCCGGCAGCATTGTCGGCAGTGACGATGTTTTTGATGCTGCCTTGCGGCGTGCCGGTGCGGTCCGGGTGAACTCGTTTGTGCAGCTTTTTTCTGCCGCCAAATGCCTGGCTTCGCGTTACCGGCCGGTCGGGCGTCGGCTCGCCATTGTCACCAATGGCGGGGGGCCGGGCGTGCTGGCGGCCGATTGGGTCAGTGAAATCAACCTGCAATTGGCTTGCCTGACCGCCGAGCAGGCGCGGGCACTGAAACCCCAGTTGTCGCCGTTGGCTTCCTTGTGCGACTTGATTGACGTCTCGGAAGATGCAGGTCCGGAACAGTACAAGGCGGCCGTGGCGGCGGCCGGTCAGGCGCGTCAGGTGGATGGTGTACTTGCGATTTATTCGCCCAAAATTGGGCAAGACAGTGCCGGCATTGCGGCCGCGCTGGTGGCCAGCCATCAGCAGATCGGCAAGCCGCTGCTGACTTGCCTGATGGGTGATGCCACGGTCGGTGAGGCCCGTGCGTTGCTCAATGCAGCGGCGATTCCGACCTTTCGCACGCCAGAGGCGGCGGTCGGGGCCTTTGGCAATATTGCCTCTTTTTACCAGAACCAGCAGTTGCTGCAGCAAACGCCGCCGCCCTTGACGGACCTTGCCAAACCGGACATCGAGGGGGCCCGCATGCTGATAGAGAGTGTACTGGCCGAGCGCCGTAAGGTGCTGACCGAGATGGAGTCCAAGACGCTGCTGGCCTCGTTTCATATACCGGTGACCAAGACCATTCTGGCGCGCAGCGCCACCGAGGCGATCATGATCGCAACCCAACTGGGGTTTCCGGTGGTCCTTAAAATTGACTCACCCGATGTCAGCCACAAGTCCGATGTGCAGGGCGTCAAACTCAATGTGACGAATGCCGTGGGGGTACGCGATGCCTACCACGAGATAATGCAAAATGTGACCGAGTTGCGGCCGGGGGTACGTATCAACGGCGTGACGATTCAGAACATGTCGACGCACAAGCGCGGCCGCGAAATTTACATTGGGCTGGTGACTGATGACCCGTTTGGCCCGGTGATTGCATTTGGTGCTGGCGGCACCATGATTGAACTGATCAATGACCGAGCCATGGAGTTGCCGCCCCTCAATCAGTTTTTGGCGCGCAGTCTGATTGCGCGGTCCCGCGTGGCCGAGACGCTGGGCCCTTGGCGCGGTGCATCGCCTATTAATATGCAGTCGCTGGAGCAGGTATTGCTGCGGGTTTCCGAAATGGTGTGTGAGTTACCGCAGTTGCGCGAGATGGACATCAACCCCCTGATCGTGGACGAATTCGGGGCGGTGGCGGTAGATGCGCGGATTGTGATTGATAACGCACCGCCCTCGGCGCGTCATTACAACCACCTGGCGATCCTGCCTTACCCGTCGCAGCATGAGCAACTTTGGCCACTGCAGGGCGGCGGCGAGTACACGGTGCGTCCGATTCACCCCGATGACGCCACCCTGCTGCAGGACTTTGTACGCACGCTCTCGACTGAAAGCCGTTACTTCCGCTTTGTCTCCAGCATGCAGGAACTACCCGCCACCATGTTGTCGCGCTTTACACTGATTGACTATGACCGGGAAATGGCGCTGGTAGCGGTCAACCGGGAGGTCCGCACCGGTGCCAACGGCAAAACCACCGAGACGTCCCGCATTGTCGGGGTGTCGCGCTACATCACCAACCCGGACCGCACCAGTTGTGAGTTTTCGCTGGTGGTGGCCGACGACTTCAAGGGCCGGGGCCTGGGCTCGCGACTGATGCTGTCGATCATGGATTTTGCCCGCGAAAAAGGCCTTGCCGAGATTGAAGGTTTGGTGCTGGCCAATAACCCTGGCATGCTTAAACTCATGCGCGGTTTGGGCTTTGTCGTGAAGCCGTTTGTCGATGATCCTGACTTCAAGCTGGTGTCACAGCTGCTGTAAGAGAGACCATATTCCAAAAAGCACCACTGTTCTTCTCGTCTTTGCGCCTCCAGCGCGGCAACCCAGGCGGTTCATGGGCGGCCTTACAGAGACGAGGCGCTTTTGGAATTTCTCGCTCTCTAAGGCCTTCAGGTCGGGTAGGTACCGGGCAGCAAAATGCTCTTGTCGACGGTTTCGATCTGAGTGTGGCCGCAAAACGCCATCGTCAGGTCAAGCTCGCGGTGGATAATTTCAAGTGCCTTGGTCACCCCGGCTTCGCCCATGGCCCCCAGACCATACAGAAAAGCACGGCCAATGTAGGTGCCCTGGGCGCCCAGCGCACGCGCCTTCAGCACATCCTGGCCGGAGCGGATGCCGCCGTCCATGTGAACCTCAATCTCCTTGCCGACCGCAGCCAGAATTTGGGGCAAGGCACGAATGGACGACTCGGCGCCGTCCAGCTGGCGGCCACCGTGGTTCGAGACAATTAGGGCATCGGCCCCGGAGTTGACGGCCAGGCGCGCGTCCTCCACGTCTTGGATACCTTTCAGAATGAGCTTGCCGCCCCAGCGCTTTTTGATCCACTCGACATCGCTCCAGTTCAGGCCAGGGTCGAACTGCTGGGCCGTCCATTCGCTCAGACTGCCCATGTTTTCCACACCCTTGACGTGGCCCACAATATTGCCAAAACCATGGCGCTTGGTGCCCAGCATGCCAAGCCCCCAGCGCGGCTTGGTCATCATGTTGAGGATGTTGGTAATGGTTAGCCTGGGTGGTGCGCTTAGGCCGTTTTTAAGGTCCTTATGGCGCTGTCCCAGAATTTGCAGGTCGAGCGTTAACACCAGTGCCGAGCAGTTGGCGGCTTTGGCGCGGTCAATCAGGCGTTCGATAAAGTCGCGGTCCTTCATGACATACAGCTGAAACCAAAAGGGGTGACCGTCGGTATGCACCGACACATCTTCAATCGAGCAAATGCTCATAGTTGAAAGTGTGAAGGGAATACCAAATTTTTTAGCTGCCCGTGCTGCCTTGATCTCGCCGTCGGCGTGCTGCATGCCGGTTAGGCCGGTCGGGGCAATCGCCACCGGCATGGCTACGGTCTGCCCGACCATGGTGCTGGCGGTGCTGCGGTTTTCCATGTTGACGGCGACTCGCTGGCGTAGTTTGATGCTTTGAAAGTCGGCCGAATTGGCACGGTAGGTGCTCTCGGTCCACGAGCCGGAGTCGGCGTAGTCATAAAACATGCGCGGTACGCGCTGTTGCGCCAGTACGCGCAAGTCTTCAATGGTGGTGATCACGGGCATCAAGGTCTCCTTCTAAGTATTAGTCTGAACGAGACTGCATGGTATAGGTGAGTGCAGAGGCCAAGTTTGAAATCTGCTGCCTGTGACCTGAAATTAATTGTGCTGGCGCTAGAGCATCTTCTGGATCAGTGCGCCCTTAAACAAGACCGGCCCTGTGGGGCCGCCGGCGCCGGGCACGCCGCCTTTGGGTTCCAGGCTGATGGCCAGCATGGGCAGGGCCCTGACATCGCTCTCACCCGCGGCCAGGCGCAATACCTGGTCGGTGCCCAACACGCCAAGCGACTTGACGCCGCCGGCGGCCGGCAACGCCCAGAGCTGCAGGGAGCGGTCACCAGCCTCCTGGAAGCCGCCGACCCGTTGCAGGGTGAGGCGTTTGCTTTTGGCATCAAAAGTGACCAGCATTGAGGCGGCCGACTGCTCGTCGGCCAGCACAGCGATATATTCAATTTGCGGGGTGGCCATCAGCTTGGCCTGCAATTGCTGAATCTCACCCCCCAGTTGTTCACGCAGGTTGAGGCCGGTAAAAACAGCGACCATCGTGGCCAAGGCGCCGGCCGTGGCCACGCCACGCCACAACAAAAGACTGCGCAACCAATTCCAGGGGCGGGTCGCCTCAGGGGGAGTCGCTGAGGCGATCAGCCGGTTGGCCTGCATGGCCTGCGCGGCCTGCTCACCTTGCAACAGGTTGTCGATGCGGGTCCATACGGCGGGCGGCGGCGCCAGCGTGCTTTGCAGTTCGTTGAGGCCCGCCAGTCGGGTTTGCCAGACCAGGGCGCTGGCTCGCACCGCGCTGTGCTGGCGCGCCAGTGCCTCAAAGCGACGCCGTGCGCCGCCTCGCAAAGAGCCCAGGGCGTAAGCGCTGGCCAGACGGTCCAGCAGTTCAGGGTGGTTGATCAGGTTCATGACGTGATGCTTAGGTGAAGCGCGCCATGCACAGGCGCAATTGGTCGAGCCCGCGCCGAATCCAAGTCTTGACGGTGCCCAGCGGAAGTTTGAGTTGTTCGGCCAGTTCACTGTGGCTCAGGTCACGCACGTAGGCCAAGCTGACGACCTCGCGCTGGCGGTTTTCCAGCCGACCCAGGCATTGGTGTAAAGCCGAGGCCTGCTGGCTGGCTTGGGCGCTGTCAAGCGGGCAGGGCGAGTCGCTGGCCAGGGTGTCGGTCAGGGTTTCGTCGAGCTCCTGAGTGACCTGACTGCGCTCTGCGGTACGGCGCCGCAACAAGTCTAGCCCCCGACTGCGCACTATCAGTCCCATCCAGGCCATGGGCGGGCTCAGGGAGGCGCGGTAGTCGCCCGCCATGCGCCAGATGCTCAGAAAAGACTCCTGCAGCACGTCTTCCGCCCACTCGCGGTTGGTCACAACGCGCACGGCCAACCCATATAGTTTGGACGCGCTGTGTTCGTACAGGGACTTCAGGGCGGCATGGTCATGCTCGGCCACGCGGTCAAGCAGGTGGATCAGTTCGGCATCACTGGAATCAAATTTCATGTCGTTATTGTCGGCGATCCGCTTATGACTAAAAAATAAGGCGGCGCTATTTCGTTTAAGAGTCATTAACAATGAAGTGTTTAATTTCGGTTTTAAGTAAATATTAATATCGATATATGTCAAAATAAATTCACAATATTTGTAATTAATTGGAAGACTTAGAGTAATTACGAGCGAGGCAGTGATGTGGATTCAACTTCTTTAATAGTTGAATATTTTTTATGGTTTGGTTGAATCCAGTTGTGAAGTACGTGCGTATTCAAATCATCGGACGTTTTTTCCGATTCCGGTAAGCCACCGGTCAACCACTTTTAAGGACGCCTCCATGAACACTGCGGTCAACATCCCCTCTCCTTCAACTCTGGGTGCTTCGCGCCGCAACTTCATGGGCCGTACCGGGACCTTATCCGCGGTGGCGGTGGCTATGCTGGCTGGCAACAGCGCCATGGCGGCAGGCATGGGCGCCGACCTGTCCAAAGACGTCAGCATTTTGAATGTGGCGTTGGGCCTGGAGCACGAAGCCATCAACGCTTATCAACTGGGTGCCGGTAGCGGTTTGCTG
>JBLHZH010000020.1:0-13841 GCA_047629695.1 Rhodoferax sp. | reverse complement strand
AAGATGTCAGTGCGACTGGAGCGGGCCCACTTGGAAGAAGACGCCGGCAAGTCGCTGCATGAAGACTTTGTCGGTCAAACTGGCATTGACCTGAACCGTGCTGGCACGCCTTTGCTGGAGATAGTGACCCAGCCCGACATGCGCTCTAGTGCCGAGGCGGTGGCTTACGCCAAAGAATTGCACAAGATTGTGACCTGGATCGGCATTTGTGATGGCAATATGCAAGAGGGTAGCTTCCGTTGTGATGCCAATGTGTCTGTGCGTAAGCCCGGCGCGCCGCTGGGTACGCGGCGCGAGGTTAAAAACCTCAACAGTTTCAAGTTCATGCAGCAGGCCATCGACTATGAGGTGCGCTGGCAGATCGAGCAGATTGAGGACGGCCACGCGATTCAGCAGGCCACTGTGCTGTTCAACCCTGACACCGGCGAAACCCGGGCCATGCGGACCAAGGAAGACGCCGCCGACTACCGCTATTTTCCCGACCCTGATTTGCCACCGCTGGTGATTGCTGATGAGTGGGTGCAGCGTGTGCGGGCCGAAATGACCGAGCTGCCGCGCGCCATGGCGCAGCGCTTTGTCGCGGACTATGGCCTCTCGGAGATCGACGCCACGGCGCTGACCCAAAGTCGGGTCTTGGCGACTTATTTTGAAACTGCGGCCAAGACTTGCAGCCAGCCTAAACTGGTGAGCAACTGGCTCATGGGCGAGGTCTCGCGCCGCCTCAATGCAGGCGAGCTTGAGATCGGCGTCTGCCCGGTGACGGCCCTCTCTCTGGCGGCGCTGATTAGCCGCGTCAGCGATGGAACTATTTCCAACAATGCGGCCCGGCAGGTATTAGAGGTGCTTTGGCTGGTGGCCAGCGCGTTTGGCGACGTGGCCGCCGCGCTGCATCAGGTCGACCAGATCATTGAGACCGAGGGCCTCAAGCAGATAAACGATAGCGGTGAACTCGAAGTCATCGTCGACGCCGTGCTGGCGGCCAACCCGAAGAATGTCGAGGAATACAAGGCCGGCAACGGCAAGGCGCTGAACGCACTGGTGGGACAGATCATGAAGGGGAGCAAGGGCAAGGCCAACCCGCAGCAGGTGAACGACCTGCTGCGTCAAAAACTGGGGTAAAGGGGCTCATAAGCTTGCCCTTATAAAGAGCGCTTGTCGAGACGAATCTCTTCTCGTCTTAGCGAGGAGGAACGACGCGGCAATCCAGAGAGTTATGGGCTGCCGCGCTTCGCTCGAAGAGACGAAGGCGGGGTCATAAACTGCCACGACCTGCGGCCTCGCAAAGACGAGTGTCGTTTCAGAGCGCCGGGGTGGGCGGCATTTGCTGGGACAAAAGTTGCTTCAGGCCTCGCAACTCTTCATCAAAGCGGGCGTTGACGCGCTGAAGCTCGTGGTCTTGGTCGGCAATAAAACGCCGCTGGATGGCCAGACTTTGCTCCACTTCTTCGACCCCAAGGCGCACCAGCAGCGGGGCTTTGCCGGGGCATTCTCGTAAAACGCCATTTCTGCCAGTATGACTTTGCGCTGACGCTCCAACTCCTTGACTCGGATCACGGCGGCTTGCCACACGACGCCGATCTGGGCCCGTGCGGTGGCACGCTCCCGTTCGTATACGGTTGGGGTAGCGAACCAGCAGTGCCCGGTTGCGCCGTTTTTCTTCGTTGATGCGAGCGCGTTCGCCTCGTCCAATTTTCTCTTTGGCCTCCCGCGGGGTCCGCTTTTACGCCGTCAAGGTTGGGCCGAATCGGGATTTAATACTGCCACTGGGGTCGAGCAGGGTCTGTTCGCGGTCCCGACATTTGGGGATCGGTCAGTCAAAAGTGACGGTATGCCCCTGAGCATCAACGCAGGTGTAGAGGCCCTTTGCGGTGCTTTTGGCGGGCGTCTGCGCCTCGACCACGCTGGCCAGCAGCAAGCCCATGACCGCTCCTGTAAACCGCCGCCACAGGATGGGGAAACGCGATAACCGGGGCTTGCTGAACATGGGGTCCTGACCTTTAGTTTTCCTCGACGCCGTAACGCTGGCGGTAGGCCAGCACACGCTGGTGGTCGGCGGCCAGCGCGCCGGCGCTGTGGGATTCAAGATACTGCATCAAGTCAGCCAGTTTCGCAATCGCGCAGACCTGTAATCCAAGTTGGTTTTTGACGTATTGCACGGCACTGTGCGCCACATCATGGCCGTTTTCGGTGGCTTTTTCCTGTCGGTCCAGTGCAATCACCACCGCGTGCGCGGTGGCACCTGCGGCCTGAATCATGGCGATGGACTCGCGCACGGCGGTGCCGGCCGACATCACGTCATCCACCACCAGCACCCGGCCCTTGAGCGGTGCACCGACCAGTGTGCCGCCCTCGCCGTGGTCTTTGGCCTCCTTGCGGTTGTAGGTAAAAGGCACGTTGCGCCCGAGCCGCGCCAGTTCCACGGCCAGCGCAGCGCCCAGTGGAATGCCTTTGTAGGCGGGGCCAAAAATCATGTCGAACTCGATGCCGCTGGCGACCAGGCGCTGCGCATAAAATTGCGCCAGATGCCCCAGCTTGGCACCATCGTCAAACAGACCGGCGTTAAAAAAGTAGGGGCTCATGCGGCCCGCCTTGGTTTTGAATTCACCAAAGCGCAATACACCACAATCCACGGCAAACTGCACAAAATCTTGGGCCAGCGCATCCTGCGCCGGGGCTGGTGCAGTCACGCTTGCAACACTTTCTGACATGAGGAAATTCCTTGTTTAAATTGACCAGCTTGAATCTCAACGGCATCCGCTCCGCCACCTCCAAAGGCCTGGAGGCCTGGCTTGATAAGACCAAACCTGATTGTATTTGTGTGCAGGAGGTCAAAGCCCAGGCCGCCGATGTGCAGGGCCGGTTTGAAGCGCTGTCCGGGCTGCAGGGGCATTTTCACTTTGCCCAGAAAAAAGGCTACTCCGGGGTCGGCGTCTACACCCGCGAGGAACCCAGTGAGGTGGTAGTGGGCTACGGCTCACCTGAATTTGATTTTGAAGGCCGCTATGTCGAGCTGCGCTTTGACACCCCGAGCCGTAAGCGCTCCATCATCAGTTGTTATTTCCCCAGTGGCTCGTCCGGTGACGAGCGCCAGCAGGCCAAGTTTCGATTTCTGGAACAGATGTACCGTCATCTGGGCCAGACCCTGGCCGAGCGTGAGTTCATTCTGTGTGGGGATATCAACATCGCCCACCAGGAAATCGACTTGAAAAACTGGCGTGGCAACCGTAAAAACTCCGGCTTTTTGCCTGAAGAGCGGGCCTGGATGACCCAGTTGCTGGGCGAAGCCGGGCTGGTGGATGTCTATCGCCAGTTACACCCCGAGGCCACCGACGCGGCCTACACCTGGTGGAGTAACCGCGGCCAGGCCTATGCCAACAACGTAGGTTGGCGACTGGATTACCACTTGGCCACTGCCAGTCTGGCGGCCGGCGCCAGGACGGTGGAGATTTACAAGGACGAGAAGTTTTCAGACCACGCGCCGATCACGATCGAGTACGACTGGGCCTTTTGACTGGGGCGTAATCCACTGACCTGACGATGGTCAATCACCTCGTCAAGTCTGGGGCGAAAGACGGATACTTAGAATTAAAAAGTGATGCCGAAGCCGTGGACAGCGTAGTTAACATCCTGATGTTCCGACTCAGCGGCCCCCGATCAATCAACCAAAAATTCACATTGTGAAAATTTACGACTTTGAAGGCTTTCCCAACCCAGCACGTGTGCGCATTGCGCTCGCCGAAAAACGGCGACCGACAAGGTGACGTTCGTACACGTTGATGTGCCGAAGGGGGAGCACCGCCTGCCCGACTTTGTACGCATGAATCCCAGCGCCGTGGTCCCGGTTCTGGAACTCGACGACGGCACCACGATCAGTGAATGTCGGGCCATTACCGAATACATCGACCATGCCTGTGAGGGGATCTCATTGACCGGCAAGTTGGGCAAAGAGCGAGCGGTCGTTCACATGACGCAGCGTCGCGCCGAACAGGGCATGTTAGACGCGGTGGGCACCTATTTCCACCACGCCACCCCCGGCCTGGGCGCATTGGAGCTCTGCCAAAACAAGGAGTGGGGCATGAAGCAGCATGCGCGTGCGTTGGATGGCATGCATTACTTTGACAGTGTGTTGGCGACGCAGCCCTTTGCCGTTGGCGAGAATTTTGCCAAGGTCGAAATCCCCAGCGGACTCTTCCACCTGCTGGCCTGGCGTGCCCGCATGGCCACGCATCCGAGCCTGGGCGGCTGATTTCACGGTATGCAAATCAATGCTGACTTTGCGCAACGTGTCTTGTTGCATACGGCACAGATGCCGTGGGTAGACTCACCGGTGCCGGGCGTGCAGCGTCGCATGTTGGACCGCCTGGGTGATGAGGTGGCGCGGGCGACCTCGGTGGTTCGATACGCACCGAACAGCCAGTTCACGCCGCACACCCACGGTGGCGGCGAGGAGTTCATCGTTCTGGACGGGGTCTTTCAGGATGAGCATGGTGACTTTCCGACCGGCTCCTACATTCGCAACCCGCCGACTTCGCGTCATACGCCAGGATCGCACACAGGTTGCGTTATTTTTGTGAAACTCTGGCAGTTCGATCTGGCTGATCGCACCCCGTTGCGTATAGACATGCACCAGGTCGCCCGTGTCCCCGATCTCCTGCGATCCGGCGTGACCGTAGCGCCACTGTTCCAGGATGCGCATGAAACTGTGCAGCTTGAAGTGTGGTCACCCGGTGCGCAAATTGACATGCACTATGCCGGCGGTGCGGAGTTGTTGGTCATCAAGGGTGATGTTATGTCGATGGGCGATGCCCTCCCGGCCCAGTCCTGGTTGCGTCTGCCAATCGGCGCCCATTTGTCGGCAACTGCCGGACCGCAAGGCGCCAGCGTCTGGGTCAAAACGGGTCACTTGCGGTTTATTCAGGCGCCGCCGGTTTAAGGGAGCGGGAAATTCCAAAAGTACCGCGTCTCTGCGAGGCCGCAGGCTGCGGTAGCCCATGAACCTCCTGGGTTGCCGCGCTGGAGGCGCAAAGACGAAAAGAAAAATGGTACTTCCTGGAATACGGCTTCCCTAAGTGCCCGTGTCAGATCGGCAATACCAGGCGCAGTCCAACCGTCCAGTTGCGCCCGGGTGCGGGCTCAAAAAACTGGAGTGCGCTCTGGTTCACGATGACTGAGCCGACGTAGCGCTTGTCGCTGAGGTTGTCGATACGGCCATAAGCCACCAGGTTGCCAGCACCCAAGGCCCAGCCGTGACTGGCTTTCAAGTTCAGCGTGGTGTAGCCATCGGCCGAGGCGGTGTTGGTATCGTTGGCATAAAGTCGGCCGGCTTTGATCAGCTCGACCCCGGCCCGGCTGCCCAGATTGTTGGTCCGCTGCGCGCCGCCCAGATTCTGGCTTGACCACAGCAGTTCGGAGAATAAAAAGTGCTGGGGAATCCCGGGCATGTTGTTGCCAGAGGCAATCGCCGTGGTGCCGCTGGTAAAGGCCTGCGAGTAGCTGGCGTCAATCGCCGAGGCCGACACCAAGGCGCTGACATGTGGCGTGATCAACTGGCTGCCCGACAACTCCCAACCGGTGCGCGTGGTACCTGGGACATTTTTGTAAGCGGTGCTGCCAAAGCTGCTGCTGGCCACTACGATTTCATCGGTTGAGTTAATCTTGAACAGCGTGAAGTCAAGTCGCGAACGGCTGCTCGGTGCCCACTTGGCACCCAGTTCGTAGTGCTGGCTTTTAGATGCGTTGACTTGGGTGTTGAATGCCGGTGCGCCGGCCCCGGTGTAGGCCACTTCTGACAGGGTCGGCGTTTCAAACCCCTTGCCGTAGTTGACATACAGGTTGAGGGTCTCAAGGGCGTGGTAGGTCAGCCCCAGCACCGGGCTGGTCGCTGTGTAGGAGACTTGGCCGGAGCCATCGCCATTGCTAAGAAAATAGTCGTTGCTGCTAAAGCGCACGGTACTGGCACGTAAGCCGGTGACCAGAGATATTTTTTCACTGACCAACGTGGTCGCCTGGGCAAAAAAATCGCTGTTGACGGCCTGGTTGTCTTCGTCACGGTTCAGTAGGTTGGGCGTCTTTTCGCCAAGGCTGGCGCTGCCGCCTTGGCGGCGTTCTGTCGATTGATCAAACTCGTAACCGGCCACCCAAGCCACGGGCAGGCCGGCCACCTGGGTGGTCTGGTTGTATTGAAAGCCGGCACCGTAGTAGGCCCGGTCCAGCGCCACCCAGGCATTGTTGCCCTGATACTGGAGGTTGTCACGCAGGCCATAGTAGGCACGTCCAGTGATTGAGTTGTTGGCATCAATCGTGTGCGTCAAAGAGGAGCCCAGTTGGCTCTGGCTCGTGATTTTTCTGACCCGTGCACTGACTGCGTTGTTGCCCGCTTGCGTCGGGTCGGCGGCCAATTGCGCGGCTGTCAGCCCTTGTGGGTCTTGCGCCAGCGGCATGTCAAACTGGTTGAAGACAATATTGACCTTGGTTTTTTCGTTCGCATCAAAGCTCAGCTTGCCGTTGAATTGTTTGCGCTCTGCTCGGCTGTTGTCCCGGTCGCCGTCGGTACTGAAGGTGTTGTAGTCAGCCACCAAGCCATAGTCTCCGACCCGCCCGGCCACTTGCAAGTCGCTGCGCTGCATGCCGTAGGAACCGGTATAAAACTGAGCACTTACTTCAGGCTGTAGCGGGGCATCGCGGGTAAAAGCCTGAATCACACCCCCTGAGGAGTTGCCATACAGCAAGGCGAGTGGACCGCGCAGCACTTCAATGCGTTCCGTGGAGGTCAGGCTAATCGACGAGCTTTGTCCCTGGCCATCTGGTGTGGTGGCAGGAATGCCGTCCACCAGCAACCGAATGCCGCGCACGCCAAAAGGCGAGCGCGCGCCAAAACCACGAATTGAAATTTGCAGGTCCTGCGCGTAGTTCTGCCGGTTCAAGATGGTCAGGCCCGGCACCCGGTTGAGAGTCTCCGAGAGGTTGACCTGCGGCCCGGCGTTTTGAATTGTCGTCCGATCCACCGACTGGATCGCCGCCGGGGCATCAAAGCTGCGCTGCTCGGCGCGCGAGGCTGAAATAACCACCTCGTCCAGCATCTGTGCACTGACCATGGGGTGACTCAGGGCGGTCACCGCCAGTGCCAGACTTGTTTTAATGAATTTGGACATGAAGGTAATTATTCTGGCTATCAAAAGATTATTGTATGGGTCACTTCTTGGGTCGTATGGCATCTGCCGTGCCTTGAATAAAGGCCTTGATCTTCTCCACATCTTCCACACTTAGTTTGCCGGTGAAGTCTGGCATACCTTGGCTCATCGCGGCACCTTTAAAGACAAACTTATCGAGATTTTCAATATAAGCTGAATTCATGTAGCCTAAGTTGGGAGTGTTGCCGCCCCGGTCAACGCCGGGGACGCCATGGCATAGTACGCAATTACTGACATACAAATCGGTTCCCGCCGGTATCTTGGTCGGGTCATATTTGACGCCCGAGACCAATTCGCCCAAGTTGTAATCAAGAAACGCGGGCCGGGGTGCTTTGCCGCCGACGGCAAAGGTGTAAATCGTGCCGGGTCCCTTACGTTCTGTATTGCGTTGTGCATGGCCGTAAGCGCCGCCCCAGCCGACCGCGATAGAGATGTATTGTTTGCCGTCCACCAAGTAAGAAGAGGGGGCTGCAATGACACCCGTACCGGTGGGTGACTCCCATAATTTTTGACCTGTTTTAGCGTCATAGGCGACGAAGCGGCCTTCTGACATCGACATAATTTTTAGCTGAAATCAACTTGCCGCTCTTGCGGTCGATCACGAAAAAAAACCATTTTTTGGCGCATGCAAGATCACCTTACGCTGCTGGTTGTCAATCTTCAGGTCGGCCAGAATCATCGGTTGTGTTGAGGTGTAGTCCCAGTTGTCGCCGGGCGTTTCCTGGTAGTGCCAGACATATTTTCCGGTGTCGGGGTTGATCGCCACAATGGAGGCCAGGTAGAGGTTATCGCCACCGCCCGGGCTGCGTGCTTTATGATTCCAGGGGGCACCGTTGCCGGTGCCGACATACATCAGGTTCAATTCCGGATCGAAGGCCATGGAGTCCCAAGCGGTGCCACCCCCGCCGGCTTCCCAGTATTTACCGCTTGGGCCCCAGGTTTTTTCTGCGGCGGCCATGGATTCATCTTCAAAAGGCTTGCTCGGGTCGCCGGGTACCGTAAACCAGCGCCAGGCCTGATTGCCGGTATCGGCGTCATAAGCCGTGATGTAGCCGCGTACGCCCTATTCGGCGCCGCCATTGCCAATAATGACCTTGCCCTTGAAGACCCTTGGCGCGTCGGTAATTGTGTAGGAGTAGGCGTGGTCAACAATGGTGTCTTACTGCCATTCCACTTCGCCGGTGGCTGCATCCAGGGCGATCAGGCGTCCGTCAAATGCGCCCACATAAACTCGACCTTTGTACAGGGCAACGCCGCGGTTGACCACATCACAACAACCTTTATAGCCGGACGCGCGGTCGACTTGGGCGTCATAGGTCCATATTTTTTTACCTGTGCGCACATCGATGGCATGAACAATACTCCACGATGCAGAGACATACATGATGCCGTCAACCACCAAGGGCGTGGCTTCAACGCCACGCGTCGACTCCATGTTGTACGACCAAACCAGCCCCAGATCCTTGACATTGGACTCGTTGATCGGTGTCAGCTTGCTAAAGCGTGTCTCTGCGTAATCCAGTCCATAGCCGGGCCAGTCGGCCGTTTTGGACTCATTGGCGCGCATAAAGGTAGCGTCGACCTGTTGAGTTGCCGCCATGAGGTGGGCGCTGGCGCCTTTGGCTGCGTTGGTCGTCTGCCCTGAGGTCGGCGCTGTCAATCCCAGTAGGCTCAAGGCCAGCACGGTGCTGGACAGGGGGGGGCAAAGTTTTCATCGTCATGTTGTGTCTCTTTGTATTGATGGGTCTGGCTTTGAGTATTTTTTGTACATCACACCTTGGTGAGTTGCTCGCCAATCGGCAGCCGCCTGATACGTTTACCGGTAGCGGCGAAGATCCCATTGCACAGTGCCGGGGCCACCGGCGGTATACCGGGTTCGCCCACACCGCCGGGCGCCACGCTGTAGTCGGCCGGGGCAAAGTGCACCCGAATCTCGCGGGGTGCTTCGTTGAGGCGCAGCACCACGTGGTCGTTAAAGTTGTTTTGCACCACACGTCCGTTCTTGAACGTGATTTCCCCGTGCTTGGCCAGACCGAGTCCCATAATGACGGCGCCCTCCAGTTGCGAGCGGATGCGCTCGGTGTTGACCTGTGGGCCACAGTCAATCGCGGTGTCAACCGCGATGATGCGCAGCGCCCCCTTGGCATCCACTTCGACCTCCACCACGGTGGCGACATAGCTCATGAACGAGTAGGCCACGGCCACACCCAGTCCCCGACCTTCGGGTAGTTTGCGGCCCCATTGGGCGCCGGCGGCCGCCAGCTGAACGACGCGGGCCATGCGTCCGGTGTCAATCGGGTAGATCTCGGGCGACTCGCCGTAGTTGGTGTTGTCCGACAAGGCGCGCGGGTCAATCCGGCGGGCCGGGCCGATCAGCGCCAGCAAATAGTCCTTCGGGTCGCGTTTGGCTTCAGCCGCTAACTCGCTGACGAAGCTTTGCACGGCAAAGGCGTGCGGAATGTTGTAGACCGAGCGAAACCAGCCGATGCGGGTGTGGGCCGGCGCTTCAGGCGTTTCAATGCGGACATTGGGAATTTGAAATGGCACGTTGATTGCTGTCATTCCCATCTCGAACGGCTGCAGCGTGTTGGAACCCAGCACAAAGGTCGAACTGATCGAGGGAGCAGCCGAGCGGTGCAGCCAGGCAGTGGGCTTGCCCTGGGCATCGAGCGCGCTTTCCAGGTGCTCGACCGCTACCGTGTGGAAGTAATCGTGGTGGATGTCATCCTCACGAGTCCATTGCAGCTTGACCGCTGTGCCGCCCATGGCCTGCGACACCAAAGCCGCTTCGGCGATGAAGTCGAACTTGGACTTGCGCCCGAAGCCGCCCCCCAGCAAAGTCACGTTCAAAGTGATCTGCTCGGACTTGAAGCCGATGGTTTTGGCGACAAAATCCCGGGCCCCCTGCGGTGCCTGGGTCGGCGCCCAAATCTCGCAGCGGTTGTCAACAATGCGCACCGTTGCCACCGGCGGCTCCATCGTGGCATGAGCCACGTGCGGTAGGTAGTACTCGGCCTGCACGCGGCGCGTGGCTTTGGCCAGTGCGGCGGTCGCGTCGCCGTCATTGCGCACAGCCTTGGCGGGTTGGCGCGCTGCGGCTTCCAGCGTGGCCTTGTAGGCCGCTGAGTCGTAACTGGCGTGCGGGCCGTCCTCCCACTCCAACTCCAAAGCCTCGCGCCCCTTGATGGCGGACCAGGTGTTGTTGGCGACCACCGCGACCCCGCCCAACGGGTGGTGGTTGGCTGGCAGCGGTGTGCTTTTGAGTTCAATCACGCGCAGCACGCCCGGCACTTCCAAGGCTTTGGTGCCGTCAAAGCGCTTTAGCTTGCCGCCCAGCACCGGTGGGCGCGCCACCACGGCGTAGACCATGCCGTCAAGCCGAACGTCGGTGCCGTAGACGGCCCGACCGTGCACGATGTCGGCGCCGTCAATCGAGGGCGTGTCGCCCTTACCGATATAGCGAAACTGCTCTGGTGTTTTCAGCATCAGGCTGGCCGGGGCTGGCACCGGCAGCGCGGCGGCGGCCAGTGCGACCGCGCCAAAGCCGAGCTTGCGACCGCTGGGCAGGTGCACCAACTCGTGGTTGCGTGCCTGTACTTCGCCTGCCGGCACTTTCCAGCGCGCCGCAGCAGCGGCTTCCAGCATGGCGCGGGCGGCGGCACCGACGCGGCGCAGCGGCGCCATCGAGTGGCGCAGACTGCGTGAGCCATCGGTGTTTTGGTTGCCGTAGCGGGCCTCGTCGCCCAGCGCCTGCACCACCTTGACGCGGCTCAGGTCGGCCTCAAGCTCGTCCGCCACCACCATGGTGAAGCTGGTGCGCACGCCCTGGCCCATTTCGGAGCGGTGACAGACCACGGAGACCACGCCGGCGGCATCAATCGAGACAAACACCAGCGGATCGTCCACCAGACCGCCGGGCATGCCGGCGCCACCGTACTTGACTTCCTTGACGGCGACTGCGGTCTGCGCGAAGACGTTGCCGGCGCTGGCGACTGCCAGGATCAGACCACCGGCGCCCATGCTTTTGAGCCAGGTACGACGGGCCGAGTTTTCGAGATTCAGAACCTTGCTCATGACTTGGCTCCTAGCTGGGCCGAGACCTGCTTGATGGCCGTGCGGATGCGAGTGTAGGTGCCGCAGCGGCAAATATTGCCACTCATCGCCTCGTCAATATCGTTGTCCGTAGGCTTGGGGTTACTTTTGAGCAGGGCTACGGCCGACATCACCTGGCCCCCCTGGCAATAACCGCATTGCGGCACGTTGGCGGCCATCCACGCGGTCTGCACGGCAGCCCCCAGCGTTTGCGACTCCAGATGTTCAATGGTGGTGATGGGCTGACCGACGGCTGCCGATACCGGCAGCACGCAAGAGCGCACCGCCGCGTCGCCCATGTGCACGGTGCAGGCGCCACAAAGCCCCAGACCGCAGCCAAACTTGGTACCTGTCATGCCCAGCTCGTCGCGCAACGCCCACAGCAGCGGCATGTCTGGCGGGACATCGACATTGACTTGTCGACCATTAATATCGAGTGTGATCATTTTGTTGGGTATCCTTGTTTAGGGCTTGACCTAAGTGCGTGGTGGGTTGATCAATGACGGCTTGTTTAAGGCTGCTTGGTTGTGAATTAAATTTACTGATTAAAACTTAAGAATACTTGCTGGTAATTCTGAACTGTAACGGCGGCACTTGCGTTTGTGAAATCCGTGTTTACCCTTGGGCTCCGCCTGTGCCCGTTCGGAGTGTTCTGTTTGTCACTTGCGCCCTTGTTACCCTGCCATTCCCTGGGCGCCGTCAACTTTTAGTTTTTCCGATAAAAATTAAGCAAGTGGCGAACTGCCTGGACCAAGGCACGGCGCGCGGGGAACATGGCATGCGTAATGCCGGGGGGAGGTCCCCAGCCGGGCAGGATTTCGACCAAGCGACCCGCTTTGATCTCGTTGAAGCACATACAGCATGGCAGCGCCGGTGCCTTGAGCCACCGCGAAGCCCAGCGTCATCAAGTCGTCGGCCACATAGCGCGGTTCATACGTATGGACGTAGCGTGCGCCGTCCGGGCCTTCGGTCTGCCAAGTGCTGCAACCATCGCCCGCTGGCATCGTGACGATGTCCAGCCTTGACAGCTGCGCCGGACGGGCTACCGGCAGCAGGCGGCTGATGCCAAAAATTTTCGCCACCAGCGTGACACTATTTTCAATTTGAGGTCGTACCCGCGGCGTGACGACGACGCCGTCCTTGATCACCCGCATTGCGCCGCGCAGGTCGATGCAGCGCTTCAAATACAGCTCACCTGCCGCTTTCAGCGACCACTGGCGCGAACTGCGCTGCATGAGTTGCACGCCCAGTTGGGCGTCCTAGTGCGCGACTGGCCGCTTGGTACGCCTCGATTGAGATTGCCGTCACTTCTCCCCATTAAGCCGTGAAAAGGCCACAGTTGCCGGCAGACTGTGGCCTGGGTTAGATAGATAATGTTCTGCCATGGGACCTGCAGGTTTGTGGATGTTGTCTGTCCAAGGAGTATTGGCTTTGAATTTATCTTCGTTATTTTTTCGTGCCAGGTTCGGCGGGTTCAGCTTGGGTGTGTTGCTGGTCCTGCTGCCCGGTTGCGCCAGTTCCATCAAGGCCATCGCGCCCCAAGAGAAATTTGGCTCCACTTCCACTTACTCTCGCTTGTTTGATGCCACCGCTGCGCAAGCCTGCGAGGCAGCGCGGCGCGCCTTGCTAAGTCAAGGTTATGTCATCAGCATCCTTCAGGCCGATATGGTGGTGGGCAAGAAAAACTTTCAGCCAGAGTTGGAGTCGCACCTGCAGGTGGAGATTCGTGCCGTTTGCGTCCCCGAAAGTCGGGACGGTAAGGTCAGTCTGAGCTTCGTCACCGCCTTGCAAGACCGCTATGCGCTAAAGAAAAGTAATAACTCCGCCAGTCTGGGGGTGGGTGCGCTTGGTTCGGTGTCCCTGCCTTTTTCGTCGAGCAACGATTCGATGGTGCGGGTGGGCAGCGAGACCATCACCTCTGAGGTTTTTTATGAGCGCTTTTTTGATCTGGTGAAGCGCTATCGCGTAGCGGATGAACCGTTCGATGAACCACTTGATGAGTCGGCGGGTGCCCTGCAACCCCCAGGTTGAGTCGTTGTAATTTCTTGTTCCCTCAAGACTTCTTTAAGCTGGAAAATTTATCATTCAGACTTCAAACCACGAAACCGAAGGAAGATTTCATGCGTAACGACGCAGACAAAGGCTATCAATTCACCGCTTAAAACGGTATCGTGGCTGTAGTCTGTGAAGTGGAAAATGGGCGCGTCAAGTTCGAAAGAATGGACGTCAACAAAACTTGGACTTACAACTGGGCCTCCAACCAGATCACCAAGACAGAGCCGGAACACGTTCCCCTGGAAACCACGGTTTACACGGATGCAGATGGCAACGGCCTTCTCAGCAAGAACTTTAAAACAGACTGGGTCTAGGTCAATCAGTCAGCGTCGTTGCCAAAAGGTGATCAGTTCACCATCGCGAACGGCGTGGTGACCGCTCTCTTTAAAGTGGAGCACGGCTTGACCCAGTCCAAAGCGTTTGAGATTGGAGAAACTTGGTCGGTCGCCGGTAACCAGGTGATTAAGACCGAAGTCGAGCATGGCCGGACCGAAACTTCAACCT
>JBLHZH010000019.1:0-13846 GCA_047629695.1 Rhodoferax sp. | reverse complement strand
GCAGCTCAACGCAAGGCTACACCCAGCACACTGACTCGCGAAATGGTCAAAGCTGAGTTCAAGGCGGCCAAAACCGCTGGCACCTTGCCAGCCATCGGTGAACGAGCCCAAGTGGCCGTTGCGCCCGTAGGCGCCAGTTCGCTGACACGCAAGGAAGTCATGGCTGAATACTATTTGGCCAAGGCCACTGGCAACCTGCCCGCCATCGGCGAGCGTAACAACCTGTTCATGCAGAACATTACAAACAGCCAACCAGCTCACACCCAAGCCACTACAGCAGGCCGGATCACCGGCAAAACAGGCAGCTAAGTTGAGCCTCAAATCGTAGCGGTTAACGCCCGTTATCTGAAAAACCCGCCAACAGGCGGGTTTTGTCGTTACCAGGGTCAAACTACGGGTAATACCGTGCCAATGACTCGGCAACACACACCGGCTTGACACTTCCCTCTCGCTCGATGGCAACCTGCCAGGTCATTTGCACGCCGCCCTGGTCGACGGGTTCGCTTTTCAATAACGTCAGACGTGCGCGCAAACGGCTACCCACTGGCACCGGGGCCATAAAGCGCACTTTATTCAAGCCGTAATTGACACCCATACGGGCCTCCTCCACATGCAAGGAGGCCGCGAAAAAGCTGGGGATCAGTGACAAGGTCAAAAACCCATGCGCAATCGGGCCACCAAAGGGCCCAGCCGTTGCCTTTTCAACATCCACATGAATCCACTGGTGATCACCCGTTGCCTCGGCAAACTGGTTGACCTGGGATTGAGAAATAGTCAGCCAGTCGCTCAGGGCAACTTCCTGACCGGCAAAGAGGGACAACTCGGCGAGCGTTTGAAATATTTTCATGACTCCACTGTAGCGCTGTACTCCCAAGTCAGCAAGGCTGAAAAAAGATAAAAAACATGGCACGGGAAACAGGGGCATGATGAAGGCATAGCGTCCTCGACAATCGACTAAGGAGTCGATTATTTTTACCTTCACAGGAGCAACTATGCAAATTCAAATCAACACCGACCGCAATATTGAAGGCCACGAAGCACTGGCTGCGCACGTGACCGAGGTGGTGAAGAGCACGCTGCACCGGGTTAGTGATCACATCACACGGGTGGAAGTCCACCTAAGTGACAAGAATGGCGGCAAAAGCAGCAAGGATGACAAACGTTGCGTCATGGAAGCCCGTATTGAGGGCCGGGCACCACTTGCTGTAACCGAACATGCCGAGTCGGTGCACCAAGCGGTCGATGGTGCGGTACAAAAACTGATCCGCTCGATCGAAAGCAACCTGGGACGATTGCACGACCAGCAAAGGCGCACAGCCGATGCCCAATTAGCCACACCAGCACCCGACGCCTGACCCTGTTGCCTGGAGATCACGCCATGGACATCAACCTGAAAGATTTCCGGGTAACCGAAGGCCAGAAAGTCCAACTTAAAAAATGGCCGACCCAAATTAAACCGGTCTATAAATCGAAGTCTGAATACCAGGTGCTGCTGGCCAGCCAGGTCGACGAACTCAGCACATTACAAAAAAAGCATTACGCCGACAACCGTTACGCGGTATTACTTATTTTTCAGGCGATGGACGCTGCCGGCAAAGACGGTGCCATTCGCCATGTCATGTCCGGGGTCAATCCCCAAGGTTGCCAAGTCTTTAGTTTCATGCACCCCAGTGAGGCTGAGCTGAAACATGATTTTTTATGGCGCACAACCCAATGTCTGCCTGAGCGTGGCCAAATTGGCATATTCAACCGCTCTTATTATGAAGAAGTACTGATTGTCAAGGTGCACCCGGAGATTCTGCAAAGTCAGCGCCTGGCCGACGGCCCAGGTGACGGGGAAAAAATCTGGCGACAGCGCTATGAATCGATCTCCAACATGGAGCACCACCTGCACCGCAACGGCACACGCATCATCAAGTTCTTTTTACATTTATCTGAAGAAGAGCAGCGCAAACGCTTTCTGGCCCGAATTGACGAGCCTGATAAAAACTGGAAGTTAACGCTGTCTGACATTGAAGAACGCAAATTCTGGAAGCAATACATGCAGGCTTACGAGGCGTGTCTGAGCGCCACCAGCAGCACCGATGCCCCTTGGTACGTGGTGCCGGCAGACGACAAGGAGAACGCTCGGCTGATCATTTCGGAGATTGTGCTTGACACCTTCCGGTCGCTCAAATTGAGCTACCCCGTTGCCAGCGACGAACATCAAAAGGCGTTGCAGTTGATTCGCGAACAGTTGGTCAAGTAGCGCCCTTACGCCACCAGAGCATCCCACAGCAGCTTGGTGCCGGTCAGGAACATACCCAAGTAAAGCAGTCGGTAAAACCAGCGCTGGCTGATACGTCGGGCCAGGCGCACGCCCACCCAGACGCCAATCGGCGCAATTGGCAGCAGTACCAGCGAGGTCGCCATGTTGCGGGTGTCCAGCAAACTCAGCCAAGCATAGGGCAACCATTTGGCCAGGTTGACGACAAAGAAGAAAAAAGCCATGGTCGCCGTGAACTTGACCGGCGACAGCCGCATCGGAATCATATAGGCATTGACTGGCGGGCCACCCGCGTGGGCAATAAAGCTGGTAAACCCAGAGGTCACAGTAAGCAGCGCGCCTACCCATTTGGGCGGTGGCACACTGTCCGCCTTGGGTGGAAACAGCAAACGCTGTGCCAGAAACAGCAGTGTAAAACCGCCCACCAGCCCCGCCACCGTCGACGCGTCCAGCACTTTGAAGAGCAGCGCCCCAGTCACAATGCCGACCAGCCCGCAAGGAATCAAAAACTGTAGTAACTTCCAATCAAAGTCTTTACGAAAGGCCGCCACCCCCAAAATATCCATCACCAGCAGCACTGGCATCAATATGGCGGCGGCCTGAGGCACACTGACCGCCAGCGCCATCATGGGCACCGCCAACGAGCCAAATCCGGCGCCAAAACCGCTTTTGCTGATACCTAGTAAAAGCACAGCCGGAATGGCGATGGCATAAAAATAAAGATCGGTAATGATGGGTAAGTCCATGGCGCGAATATCTGGATATGAGTAACGTTGAATCCTGGGGGGAGACCCTGAGACTACTGGTTGAGTTGGCTGCGACAGCTGCCTTTGCATTGTCGGGCGTATTGGAGGCGGCCCGCAAACGACTGGATGCCGTGGGCGTCTGTGTGGTCGGCTTTTTAACTGCTTTTGGGGGTGGTACGCTGCGCGACCTACTGCTCGACATACGGCCCTTTTTCTGGGTCCGTCATATAGAAGTCCTGTGGAGCGTACTGGCCTTGTGCGTGCTGGCCATGTTTTTTTTACGAAATGCCCATTTTGAGTTGACCAAGAAAGCCATACTTTGGCCTGATGCCGTCGGTCTGGGGCTATTTACCGCCACCGGAGTGCATCTGGCATTGCTGAGCCAGATGCCGGGGCTGGTAGCGGTTTTGATGGGCTTGGTCACCGGCGTCTTTGGCGGTGTGCTTCGCGACGTGGTGTGCAATGAAATTCCCAGCGCCTTCAGCGACCACCGACCTTATGCGATTTGTGCTTTGGTAGGCGGCGGGGTCTATGTCGGCTTGTGGCAGACCAATGCACCCGACTGGCTGGCGCTGGCCGCCTGCATCACGGTGACAGTCGGCCTGCGCGCGCTGGCGTTGTGGCGCAATTGGCAACTACCGGCCTGGCGGCATTAAAACGCGCTGGCCCTCAATCCACACTGGCACCCGACTCACGCACCACCCGGCCCCACTTGACGGACTCCTGCTGGATGAAAGTAGCAAACTGAGCTGAAGTTTCGCTATAAACCTCGCCGCCCTGATCGCTAATTTTTTTCTTCACATCGCCCTGAGCCAGCACCTTTACAATGGCACTATTGAGCTTGCTGACCACCGCCGCAGGCGTAGCGGCAGGGGCGAACAGACCAAACCACGACGTCGCCTCATAGCCTGGCAAGCCAGTCTCGGCAATGGTTGGCACATCGGGCAACTCAGGCGAACGTTTGGCCATGGTTACGGCTAGTGCACGCAACTTGCCTGAACGCACATGCTGGATGGCGGATGGCAGGTTGTCAAACATGATGCCCACCTGACCGCCCAGCAAGTCGGTGATGGCCGGAGCACTGCCACGATACGGCACATGCTGCATATCCACCTTGGCTAGTGAGTTGAACAACACACCCGAGAGGTGGATCGACGTGCCATTGCCGGCCGACGCAAAATTGACCTTGCCGGGATTGGCCTTGGCATAGGCGATCAGCTCGGCCACATTTTTATAGGGCTGGGCCATATTGGCTACCAGCACGTTTGGCACATTGGCGACGCGCGTCAGCGGCACAAAGTCCTTGACAGGATCAAAACCCATGTTCTTGTACAAACTGGCGTTGATGGCGTGGGTCCCCACGGTGCCCATGAACAAGGTGTAGCCATCGGGCGTCGCCCGCGCGGCAATCTGGCCACCAATATTGCCGCCCGCACCGGCGCGGTTCTCAATGATGACAGACTGGCCGAGCTCCGCAGTCAGCGCCTGCCCCACAATACGTGCCAGAATATCGGTCGTACCCCCCGCTGAGAACGGCACGATGATGGTCATGGGTTTGCTCGGGTAGGCGGCCTGTGCGGCCACCGGGCCAGCAGCCAGCAGGAGCGAACCCAGAGTGGCTGCGGTGAGTGCGCCAAAACGGCGGCGTGAAGGGCTAAAAAATTGTGACATGTAGTGGTCCTTTAAACAATGAAGTGGATCAACGTGATTACACGCGTTCCAAAATAAGAGCAATGCCCTGCCCGACACCAATGCACATGGTGCACAGCGCATAGCGTCCGCCCGTAGTGTGCAGGCGATTGATCGCCGTAGTGGCCAAGCGGGCGCCCGAAGCACCTAAAGGATGACCCAGAGCGATAGCCCCACCCCAAGCGTTAACACGCGGGTCGTCATCCTGCAAGCCAAGCTGGCGTAGCACGGCCAAGCCTTGGGCGGCAAACGCCTCGTTGAGTTCAATGACATCCAGTTGTGCCAGTGTCAAGCCAGTGAGCGCCAGCACTTTCCGCGTCGCCGGCGCCGGGCCCATGCCCATGAGCCGTGGCGCCAGGCCAGCAGTGGCCATGCCGACCACGCGGGCGCGCGGCGTCAGGCCGTTTTTAGCGGCGGTGGCCGCGTCGGCCAACAGCAAGGCGCAAGCGCCATCATTGACACCACTGGCATTGCCTGCGGTTACCGTGCCGTCTGGGCGTACGATGGGTTTGAGTTTGGCCAGCACGTCGAGCGAGGTGACGCGCGGGTGTTCGTCCTGCGCCACAACCAGCGGATCGCCTTTTTTTTGCACCAGGGTCACGGCTGTGATTTCACGCGCCAGGTGACCAGCCTGTTGTGCCGCCACAGCACGCAGTTGGCTATTCAGAGCCATGCGGTCCTGAGCATCCCGACTGATATGGAACTCGGTGGCCACGTTCTCGGCAGTCTCAGGCATGGAGTCGACCCCATATTGCTTTTTCATCAACGGGTTGATGAAACGCCAGCCAATGGTGGTGTCGTAAACGGTATTGGCGCGGCTGAAGGCACTTTCGGCTTTGGGCATCACAAACGGGGCGCGGCTCATGCTCTCCACCCCGCCCGCGATCATCAGCGTCGCTTCACCGGATTTAATGGCGCGCGCGGCCGTGCCCAGAGCGTCCAGACCCGAGCCACACAAACGGTTCAGGGTGGCGCCTGGCACCTCCAGCGGCAGACCGGCCAACAGGCTGCTCATGTGGGCGACATTGCGGTTGTCTTCGCCGGCCTGGTTGGCACAGCCGAAAATCACATCGGTTACGGCCTGCCAGTCCACCTGTGGATTGCGCAGCATCAGCGCCTGGATCGGAATGGCCCCCAGATCATCCGTACGGATGCTGGAAAGGGCACCGCCGTAGCGCCCGAAAGGGGTGCGAATGGCATCGCAAATAAAAGCCTGATTCATGCAGAAAGTCTCCTGGTGTTGTTATTCAATGTGCAAAGGGGCGATCGGCAGGCCGACCAACGCTTCCAGCGCGGCGTGGCTCAGTCCGTCTACTTTATCAATCAGCTTGAGGCCGTTCGGCGTGCATTCCAGCGTCGCCAGATCGGTATAAATACGCTTGACGCAGCCGATACCGGTGAGCGGGTAACTGCAGCTTTGTACCAATTTGCTGACACCCTGTTTGGTCAGCAGGTCCATCATGACCCAGGTCGCCTTGGCGCCCACCGCCAAGTCCATGGCACCGCCAACCGCCGGAATAGCATCTTTTGCACCCGTGTGCCAGTTGGCCAAATCACCAGTGGCTGACACCTGAAACGCGCCCAGAACGCAAATATCCAGATGACCGCCCCGCATCATGGCGAAGCTGTCGGCGTGGTGAAAGAACGATCCGCCCGGGCGCAGCGTCACCGGCTGCTTGCCGGCGTTAATCAAGTCGTAATCTTCAGTGCCAGCCGCCGGGACTGGACCCATGCCCAGAATGCCGTTCTCGCTGTGCAGCAGCACTTCGCGGCTGGCCGGGATATGGTTAGCCACCAGCGTCGGCATGCCGATACCGAGGTTGACCACTGCGCCCTCGGGAATGTCTTGCGCCACGCGTGCCGCTAACTGGTCTTTACTTCGTTTTTGATAGGTCATGTCAGCCCGCTTGTTAAAAACCGCCGGCCTGCGTAGCCTGGCGTTCGATCTGGACGATCTGGTGGACAAAAAGGCCAGGTGTCACAATCTGCTCGGGGTCGAGCGCCCCAAGCTCCACCACCTCGTGCACCGTGGCCACGGTTTTCCGGCAGGCCGTCGCCATGACCGGGCCAAAGTTGCGCGCCGCCATGCGGTAGGTCAGGTTGCCCCAACGGTCGCCACGTTCGGCCTTGATCAAGGCTACATCACCGTACAAAGCGTGCTCCAGCACCTGCTGCACGCCGTTGATTTCACGGCACTCCTTGCCCCGCGCCAGCTCGGTACCAAAGCCGGTGGGCGTAAAGAAGGCCCCAATACCGGCACCCGCGGCGCGTATGCGCTCGGCCAGATTGCCTTGTGGCACTAATTCGAGTTCCAATTGGCCACTGCGAAACAGGGCGTCAAAGACCAAGCTATCGGCCTGGCGCGGAAAACTGCAAATGATTTTTCGCACACGCCCAGCCTTGAGTAAGGCTGCCAGGCCGGTGTCGCCGTTGCCAGCGTTGTTGTTGACCACCGTCAGGTCGGTGGCACCCTGCTCGATCAGGCCATCAATCAACTCGACCGGAATACCGGCTGTTCCAAAACCACCAATCATGACGGTAGCGCCGTCCTGAATACCGGACAGTGCCTGAGCGACCGAGGCCACTACTTTGTTGATCATTAGTCTGTCTCCCAATTATTTCCAGCGCCAAGAAATCGGTCAGCACCGCCTGCTTGTTCGATTTAAGAACATTTGTTCATATAATGAATCTTAAACGATTCTTAAAACCATGCCCGACGCAGCCCCCATCACCCCACCGCAACCCGGCGACAGCTATGTGCAGTCTTTTGCACGCGGGCTGGACGTCATCCGCTCCTTCAGTGCGCAGGCACCCCAGCAAACGCTGAGCGAAGTGGCCTCCCGCACTGGCCTGACGCGCGCCGGCGCGCGCCGGCTTTTACTCACCTTACTGACTCTGGGTTATGTCGAAAGCGACGGAAAGCGCTACCACCTGACGGCACGCATTCTGGATCTGGGTTTTGCCTACCTGTCCTCCATGCCGATCTGGAATCTGGCCGAACCAGTAATGGAAGAACTGGTGGCACAAGTTAAAGAGTCCTGCTCGGCGGCGGTGCTGGACGGCAGCGACATCGTCTACGTGCTACGCGTGCCAACCCATAAAATCATGCGTAACACTCTGGGGGTGGGTTCACGCCTGCCGGCCTATTGCACCTCGCTGGGGCGCATGTTGCTGGCCGACCTGCCCGACGACGAACTGCGCCAACGACTGCAAGCGTCCGACCGAAAAGCCTTCACCAAACACACCGTGACCGATATTGACGCCCTGCTGGCTCTCATTGTGCAAGTGCGTCAGCAAGGCTGGTGCCTGGCGGACCAAGAGCTTGAAGAAGGCCTGATCTCGCTGGCTGCCCCCATCACCAACCGCGCCGGTCGCAGCATTGCCGCCATCAACATCAGCGGGCAGGCCAACCGGACCAATGCGCGGGAGGCACAAGAGCGCCTCCTGCCCGCCCTGCAACGAAGCGCCCGTCTGATCTCACAAAGACTGCCGTAATGCGCCAGACGACGCTACCCGGTAGCAGCAAGGGCTTTGCCCGGCGCATGGCAAGCGTCTCAGGGCTTTGTCGTATGCTTAATTTTTTGTTAGAGTCGCATTGTGTTAATTCAGCCCTCCCAAGTCGATGTTCGGCGTTTTTTTTGTATGGTCTATGCCAAGGCCCAGACCCAACAACCGCTGGAAGCGATTGAAACCATCGCCAGCCTGTGGATTGACGAGCATCCCGAATACCACGCCGAGTTGGCTGATATCGACGCCGCGCTGCTGAGCATGCAAACACCCGAAGACGGCAACAGCAACCCGTTCCTGCACCTGTCGATGCACCTCTCAATCAGCGAGCAATGCAGCATTGATCAGCCGCGCGGCATCCGTCAGGCGGTAGAGTTACTGACGCACCGCCGCGACTCGCTGCACCAAGCGCACCACGAGGCCATGGACTGCCTGGGCCGCATGATGTGGGAAAGCCAACAGGCCAATCGCCCGCCCGATGGCGACATCTATATGGCCTGCGTACAACGCCACGCCACGCGCGACTGATCTACAGCGAGCATCAAAAAAGCCGCTTCATGAGCGGCTTTTTTGAGAGTCATGTTGGCATCAGCGGAAACTTTTCCCGGGCACTGTTTTCAACTCACCGGGCAACGAGCTGATGTAGTCGGCCATTTCCTTCAGTTCAGCATTGGTGAACTGCTTGGCAACACCACCCATGATGCCGTTGTTACGGCCCACGATTGCGTTGTTCTCAACCTTGTAAGATTTAAGCGCCACAAAGAGGTAATCGGCGTGCTGGCCGGCAATCTTGGGGTAAGTCGCGACAATCGGCTTGCTAAAACTGTCGCCGTGGCAAGAAATGCAAGCACCCTTCTGGATCAACGCACTGACGCGAGCCGGACCCTCAGGTGCCTTGGCCAGTTCTGGCGCATCGACCACCTTACCGTGGGCTGAGTAATAGGCACCGATGTCGGCCATGTCCTGATCTGTCAGGTTGTCGGCAATCCCCATCATGCTGGGGTGTTTACGATCGCCTTTTTTGTAGGCAGTAAGCGCAGCCACAATGTATTCAGCGTTTTGCCCGGAAATTTTAGGAACTTTATGGATCTGCGGGAAGCTGGCCTGGTAACCCACGATACCGTGACAGCCTATACACATGTTGATTTTTTTCTCCCCCGCCTGAACATTCCCCTTAAATTCCTGAGCGTGAACAGAAAATGAGGTCACACAAGTGACAAGTACCAGAGAGAGCGTAGACAGGAATTTGTTCATTTTGAGAGGACAATCAACCAGTGTTTGAGATGGATCAGCTAACCATTATATCGACCCCTACACCGCCATCTACGCGCCCTGTTGCCTCCTCTTACCGAGCCTACTATCATGAAATTCCAAGGAACCCAAAATTACGTCGCCACCCCCGATCTAATGTTGTCGGTGAATGCCGCTATTACCCTCAAACGGCCGCTGCTGGTTAAAGGGGAGCCTGGCACCGGCAAAACCATGCTAGCCGAAGAGGTCGCCAGCGCCCTGAACATGCCTCTGCTGCAGTGGCACATCAAGTCCACAACCAAGGCGCAGCAGGGTTTGTATGAGTACGATGCCGTTAGTCGCCTGCGTGACTCACAACTGGCCAGTTTGGACGGCGGTGAACGCGTCAAGGACATTAACAATTACATCATCAAGGGCATTCTCTGGCAGGCCTTTACCGCCGAACAACCAGTGGCGCTGCTGATTGACGAGATTGACAAGGCCGACATCGAGTTTCCCAACGACTTGTTGCGCGAAATCGACCGCATGGAGTTTTACTGCTATGAGACCCGCCAGTTAATCAAGGCCAAAAACCGGCCGCTGGTCTTCATCACCTCGAATAACGAAAAAGAACTGCCTGACGCTTTTTTGCGCCGCTGCTTCTTTCACTACATCAAGTTCCCCGATGCAGCCACCATGAAAAACATTGTGGATGTGCACTTCCCTGGCCTCAAAAAAGAGCTATTGGGCGCGGCCATGAAGACGTTTTACGACGTACGCACCCTCCCCGGCCTGAAAAAGAAACCCTCTACCAGCGAACTACTGGACTGGCTCAAGCTGCTGGTGGCCGAGGACATCCCACTGGAAGCCTTGCAAAGTCAGGAAGACAAAGTGGCGGTGCCGCCATTGGTCGGCGCCCTGCTCAAAAACGAGCAGGATGTCACCTTGTTTGAAAAACTGGTGATGATGCAGCGCCACAACCGCTAAGCCCATGGCCTACGTTGAGCCCATCACCCTGAGCGCCCGCGGCATTGAACTTGTGCCGCTGGCTTTGCATCACGAAGCCGGCCTGCAGGCGGCAGCGGCCGATGGCGAGTTGTGGCGACTGCGCATCACCTCGGTGCCGGAACCGGTGCAAACCGGCCAGTACATTCGAGACGCACTAACGCAGCGCCAGCACGGCAGCCGCTTCGCCTTTGCCGTGCTGGACGCCGCCAGCAGCACGGTGCTGGGTTGCACCAGCTACCACGATATCGTGCCGGCCGTGGCGCGCTTGGAGATTGGCTATACCTGGTATGCCCGGCGCTGCCAGCGCAGCCATGTCAACAGCACCGCCAAACTGCTCTTGCTGACCCATGCGTTTGAGACCCTGGCCTGTCAGGTGGTAGGCTGGCGCACGGATAACTTCAACTTCGCCTCCCAGGCCGCCATTGAGCGGCTGGGGGCGCAAAAAGATGGCGTGCTGCGTGGCCATGCCCTGCGCCGCGACGGCACCATTCGCGATACCGTGATGTACAGCATGCGCAGCGGCGAATGGCCTGAAGCCAAAGCCCAGTTGCTCTACCGGCTGAACCAACCCCGGGCCTGAGGACCTGCCATGCTGATTGACTTCTTTTACACCCTGCGTACAGCCAAACTGCCGGTCTCCGTCAAGGAATTTCTTACCCTGCTGGAAGCCTTACAGGCTGGCGTGGTCGGCCCTAACGCACCAGAACCCGAAGGGGACGCCGAGGCCAGCGGCTACAGTATTGATGATTTTTACTACCTGAGTCGCACCACTCTGGTGAAGGACGAGAAACACTTTGACAAGTTTGACCGGGCCTTTGCCGCCTACTTCAAAGGGGTCGAGCGGGTCGCCGACTTCACCAAAGAGATCCCGCTGGAGTGGCTGCGTAAAAACCTGGAGCTTAATTTAACTCCCGAAGAGCGCGCCAAAATAGAGAAAATGGGCTGGGACGAGCTCATGGAAACGCTCAAAAAACGTTTCGAAGAGCAAAAAGAGCGCCACGAAGGTGGCTCCAAATGGATTGGTACTGGCGGTACCAGTCCATTCGGCGCCTACGGCCAGAACCCACAAGGCATTCGCATCGGGCAGGACAAAAGCCGCAACCGCAGTGCGGTCAAGGTCTGGGACCAGCGCGCCTACAAGGACTATGACGACTCGCAGGAACTGGGCACGCGCAACATCAAGATGGCGTTGCGCCGTCTGCGCAAGTTTGCCCGTGAAGGTCACGAAGAAGAGTTGGACCTGGACGGCACCATCCAGTCCACGGCGGCCAATGCCGGCTACCTCGACATCAAAATGATTCCGGAGCGCCACAACAACGTCAAAGTGCTGTTGTTGATGGATGTAGGCGGCACCATGGACGACCACATCCAACGGGTCGAGGAACTCTTCACTGCCAGTAAAACCGAGTTCAAGCACCTGGAGTTTTATTACTTTCACAACTGCGTCTATGACTTCATGTGGAAGAACAACCGACGCCGTTTTGCCGAAAAGTTTCCCACCTGGGACATCATCCGTAAGTACAACAAGGACTACAAGCTGATCTTTATTGGTGACGCCACCATGAGCCCGTACGAAATTTTGCAACCCGGCGGCAGTGTCGAATACAACAACGAAGAAGCCGGCGTCGAGTGGTTGGGACGGCTGACCAGTGCCTTCCCCAAGTTTGCCTGGATCAACCCCGAGCCCCAAGGCGTGTGGCAGTACCGCCAAAGCATCAGTGTCGTGCAGCAACTCATGAGCCAGCGCATGTTCCCCCTGACCATCAAAGGCCTCGAAGACACCATGCGACTGCTGACCAAATGACGTGGTTGGTGGCAGGGGCACTCCTCTTGGGTTCGCCCCTGCTGTGGGCCCAAAGTGCGCCACCGTCGCCTGCCACGCCCGCATCTGCAGCAGCCCCGGCAAACGTCGCTTTTGCGCTCAATATTGAGGCCCCGGATGACATCAAGGCACTGCTGGAACGGCATCTGGAACTGCAGCGCTACCGTGAGTTGACCGACCTGAATGACAGCGAACTGACGCGCCTGGTCGCCAGCGCGCGGGAAAACACCCGTGATCTGTTGGCCACGCTGGGCTACTTTGCCCCAGACATCCAACTGGAACTGGTCACCGGCAGCACGCCGGGCGCCCGTGTCGTGCGTCTGCGCGTGGCACCCGGTGAGCCTACCAAGGTTGAGACCGTGGCAATCGAGTTCAGCGGTCCGATTGCCACCGACGACCGGGCACGCAACCAGCGCCAGCAAATCAAGGACAGTTGGTCGTTGCACCAAGGCATGCGTTTTACCCAGGCCATCTGGGCCAGCGCCAAGCAGCAGGTGCTGCGTCAACTCACCACCCAGCGCTACCCGGTCGGCCAGCTCAGCACCACCCTGGCCGACATTGACCCGCTCAGCCACCGGGCGCACCTGACGCTGGTACTGGACTCCGGCCCGGCCTACCGGCTTGGCACGCTGGAGGTCAGTGGCCTGCAACGCTTTAAGCCGGAACTGGTCACCCACCTGGCACGCCTGCAACCCGGTGCCGAGTACACCCAAACGCAACTGGTCGAGGCTCAGCAGCGGCTGACCGACAGCGGCTACTTTGACTCGGTCTTTGTCTCGCTCGACACCACCGGCGACCCCAATGCGGCACTGGTGCGGGTACAACTGCGCGAGGCCCTAGTGCAAAAAATTGTGCTTGGGGTCGGCGTCAGCACCGACAGCGGCCCGCGCCTGACACTGGAGCACACCCACAACCAGTTGCCCATCCTGGGCTGGCGCGCCACCAGCAAGGTGTTGCTGGACCGCAATACCCAATCCATCGGCAGTGAGCTGCTGGCCCCGCCAAACGAAGACAACTGGCGCTGGGTCACTTCGGCGCTGGTACAAAGGCAGCAAAGCGGCAGTTTTGACGTCAGCAGCCAGCGCCTGCGCGGCGGACGCAGCAAGACCGAAGCGCAATTCGACCGCAGCTACTTCCTGCAATATGACCGGGCCGAAACGGCAGCCACCAGCAGCGCTATGTCGGAGCTGGCCCAGTCGCTCAGTGCCAACTACGCCTTCACCCTGCGCCGGTTTAATAACCTGGCTTTCCCGACACAAGGCTGGGGCCTGGGTCTGGAGCTGGGCGGAGGCACCACCCTAGGCAGCCAGCAAGATCCGTATGGCCGGTTGCTGGCGCGCATGCTGCGCTATCAGCCACTGGGTAGCAGCGACAACTCGCAGCAGGCGTTGCGGGCCGGGCGTATTGCGCTGCGCGCCGAGGCGGGCGCCGTAATCGCAAAAGAAGGCATTACCCTACCCAGCACCCAGCTCTTTTTAACTGGCGGCGACAACACCGTGCGCGGCTACGGCCTGCGTGACATCGGCGTCACCCTGCCCAATGACCTTATTACGCCCGGTCGTTACCGGGCTGTGGGCA
>JBLHZH010000018.1:0-14375 GCA_047629695.1 Rhodoferax sp. | reverse complement strand
AACACCAGCAATGCCTGTGACCCCAGCAGCTGAGCCCGTGGTGGCACCAGTTGCCGTTGCTGCCACGGCACCCGCCGTGGTATCGATGCCCATAGCGGCACCTGAACCATTAGTCCCGGAAGTACCGGTCACCGTGTTGGCACCGTTTGCAGCAGCTGTACCGGCCCTCGAAGTAACACCCGCTTCGCCGACCCCGGCGTCAGCACCTGTGCCAGCCACGGCCAGCACTGGCATGCCCAAGCTGCAGCCTTTTGTTCTGCCGATGGCGGATCTGGCGCAGATTGCCCAGAATTCGGGCTTGAACTGGGTTAACTCGGATGCTGCCAAGATTGCGAGCGTGCAAGCGGCCATTGCGGCCGAGCCCAAACCGGTTCACGTGCCACGTGAACGCCCCACTACGTTGCAAGTTGAAGACGCGCAACTGGTTTTAATTGAAACCAAGCGCGACTTGAGCAAGATGACACTGCCATTTGAAGAAACCAAATAAAGCAGTCCGGTGCCCGCCAGGGCACCTTTCATAAAAAAAGGGCACTGAGTGCCTTTTTTTTCGCCTGTTATTTCCACTCAAAAAAGATCAATGTTCTCGGAGTTGTCGCCAAAAAAGCCACGCCGCACCCAGTCCAAATGGCTGCAGACCCAGTTTCCCCCGCTGCGCTGCGCAAAATCCAGAGCCAATTGTGTTTTTTCAAGGGCACTGGTGGGCGAGTCGTCAACCCCCACCGGACTCAAACCACAACTCACCGACAGGTAGCCAAGTTTAGGGAAAAAGAATTTTTCGACATTAATGCGAAAACGCTCGAACGCTGCCAGCACCAGCGCCTCATCGGAGCAATGTATCAGCACGCCAAAATGCGCGCCATCAAAATGGTACAGGCGGTCGCAGGTGCGAAAGGTGTTGTTCATCAACCGTGCCAGTAAAGGCAACACTTGCTGTGCCACTTCAGGGCCCTGCTGGTCGCTGATCAGACTAAAGCCATCCAGGCTGATCGATCCCAGCCAATAATTAACCGGTATCCGGTGGCGACGCTCCTGACCCAGTCCGGCAGGCGCAGCCGCCTCTGGGGCCACGCGGATACCGTCAAGTTCCTCCAGAACAGCGCTGTAAAAAGCGTCCTCCAGCGACTTGCGATTGAATAGTCCAGTCAGGGCGTCCCGGTTGCTGTACTCCAGCAGGGTGTACATATTGCGGTAAGCGCGGCGCAATTGCACCATGGTCAACAACGCCTCTTCGTCCAGCGCCGCGTCCGAGTGAACCTCAATCACACCTTCGTCATCAGGACGCAAGTCAGAAAACAAGGGCAACAGAGTAATCCGAGGGCCCGCGTCTCCGGCCCAGGCGATTTCAAGCAGGTCACGACTTTGCAGACATTTCAGCCGGTCTGAGGCTTCGGCCAATGGCGGTAGGGTCGAAAAATCTACATGAATGGGGTCTATCAACCGGCCACCGCCCATGGCATCGAGTCGTGCCACTTCAAGCCAGCGACTGTCACCCTCACGTCGCATAACCCGTGCAATAACAATACGCTGCACGGGTAGCAGATCCAACAGGGCCTTAGACAAGGTGAGTTCAAGCCAATTCCGATCACGGTGATCGGTTAATTTCAAAATATGCTCGGTCAAAGTCATCATATTTTAGATAATAGCCACGAATATCAGCCCGGTCGAGTGATTCCCGTGTTGGCGGCATTCTTCCAGGCTTGCGTTGCCATACTGTTGTCACCTCTTTGCTCCGCCAGTTCGGCCAGCGCCTGCCAGGCACTTCGCACCAAACCGGCATCCTGCAGACGAGGCAAACATTGTTTAAGCAGTTGCTGCGCCTTGCCCCATAACTGCAAACGCATACAAGTCACGCCTGCGAGGTATTGCAAGGCCGGATCGCCGGGGTTGGCTAGCTGCGCTTTTTCGATCCGGATCAGCCAAGGCGCCTCGGCGGCACCGGAGACCACAACAAAGCTACTTTCCAGCACCCGGACAAGACGGATGCGCAGGGCCTCTGTCAACAATCCCGGGTGCTCCACCATGGTTTGCCAAACTGGTAGCAGCCAGGCCCGCGCCAAGTCAACATCACCACCCAGCATCAGCAACCGGCTGGCAGCCTCCAGTGCCACTTCGGGCAGCAAGCGCTCAGTCGGCTCGAGTTGATGCCAAACCGTCTGCAACTGCTCCGGGTCGTAGGCCTTCATGAGCAGTTCCAACGCCAGTCCGCGCAACAGACCCAGTGCGGCCACCTCAGAAAAGGCCCGGTGTTTGGTTAATAGCCGGGCAGTTTCCAGCGCCGGATAAGTCTGCTCAGCCATCCGCGCCGCTTGCAAACGCAAGCGCAGGGCCAAGGTTCGCCTTGCCGCGCCCTGCGTTAGCTGACCCAGCCACTGCAGCGCATCCTGCGCATCATGGTCTTCCAGCGCCCAACGGGCGGCACGCAATTGCAAACCTTCGCGTGACTCCGGCGTATCGGGTGACCCGGTTTCTGCCAGTGCCTGCTGGAAATGCAGGTCACGGGCACTCTTGTCTTGAAGAGACTGCGCACTTTCAGCCGCCAACAAGTGGGACAGCGCCCGCAGGCGGGCCGAATAAAGCAGAGTTTCACCGCTGCGCGTCATAGCGGTTTCGCGTGCCAGCACCACTTCGGCGGCTTTTCTGGCCCGAATAAAACGGCCCGCCAGCAAATGTGAAAAAGCATCCAGAAAAGCCATACTCAAAGCGCGCTCATGGCTCTGGATACGCCAAGAGCGCGCATGGCCGGGCAGAGAAAACAGGGCCGCCAAGGCCCGCAGAGCCAAGTGAATCGTCAAAAACAACAGTGTGAGGACTACTACCACCAAGTTAAGTGACAAATCAACCCGATAAGGCGGCCAAAATAGCGTAACCGTGCCTTGGTTGTTACCCGCAAACAAAGCGACAGCGACAGCAACACCGAACAGGGCCAGAAACCACAAAGCAATGCGCATAATTACCTTACAGGTGCGGCTGTAGCGAGTGCCGCGAGTGTCTCATCCACACCGGGCAGTTGCAGCGTCGTCATCTGGATCTGTACCTGCTGCAACAAGGCCACCGCCGCCTGCGTTTTACGCGCGGCCGGATCAAAGTATTTTTGCAGCGACTGTGCCGCCGCAGCCAAATCCGAGCGTGAGGATGTTAGCTGCCGAGCCAGCAAGCCCAAACGGGCATTAAGTAATTTGAGTTTCAGGTTTTCACGCAGGAAAAAGGATTGCTCAGGCGACACCAGCGCCGCCTCCGGATGCGCGATGCGACTGACGCGGACCAGCCCACGTGCCTGTTCCAGCGCAGCCAACCCGGCCCGCTGCCACCAGATCGGGGCGCGATCAAAAATCGGAGGCAAGGTAACAGTCGGGGCACTCACGGCCATCACGGCGTTGGCCAGCACCAAATCGTCGGCCAAGCGGACCAACTCATCCAGCTTGACCAAAATATTAGGCGTATCGCTCACGGCAGCAGACTGAATTCGATCAATGTCACGTGCCATTGCCTCTCGCAGGCTGCTTAGTCGGGGTTGCGCAGCGCGCGTCACCCGCAGATCGGCACTGCGCAGAGCCGCCAGCAAGGGTGCCACACTGCCAGTCAACTGGGCTTGCTGTTGCGCCAGACGAATCGCTGACTCAATATCCACCACCAGGTTTTCATCACGCGTGCGCGACAGACTTTGCATCAACTCCTCGAGCTGTGAGCGCTGTACCGACACCTCGTTCAAACGGGCCTCATAGACTGCGACACGTGCGGCGGTCTCTCGCGCCAGTTCTTGCGCCTGCTTGGCCATACTGCGGGCTTCGACCGACTGAGCCCCGGCCTCGCCGCTCTGGCGTGCCAGTTGCTGCTGCATAGCGGTGACTTTTTGCCATAACAAGCCGCTTGACAGCAGCGCCGACAGAGCCAGCACGCCGAGCAGCATCAGCGCGGCACGGGAGGCCGACTTGGACGCGGCAGGCGTCTGCAAAGCATCGGCAGTCGGCGCGTCACCCAAAGGAGCAGTACTGCCCGGGCGATCAGGTAGTTCGGCGTTGGGATCTGAGTTCATGACATGGATTCTATAGAGGCCACCACATCGGCCAAGGTCGGGCGTGACGCACAAACAACACCAAAGCCGGCCTCATGTGCGGCCGCTGCGATACGCGGATGAGTCGTCAGCGCTCGCGCTGCAACCCAGCTCTGGGTCGGTAATACATGCTGCAGATGGGTCACGGCCTGGCTGCTGCTAAACAACCAAACCGAACCATCGCTGGCGGCCTGGGTTGCCAAGAGTCGCTCTTGGTCGTTAAAAATCGGTACACTGCGCTGATAGGTCACTACAAAATCCACGGTGCCACCGGCTTGTTCAACGCGATCGGCAAACCAGGCACGACCCACCCCGGGGCCACGGCCACTGGCCAAATCATCGCCGCGCACCACCAACACCCGGTCACCCGGGCGCACCTGGGTAGCCACCACCTGCCACAGAGCTTCAGAGTCAAACTGATCAGCGTCCAGTGCTGGCGCATCCAGCAGGGCCTGCCTCACTCCAGCCCGCAACAAGGCCTGGGCGGTGCCAGGCCCAGGCGACCAAGCCCGGGTTGCACGCCCTGAATTCAGAGTGAATAACGGACTTGCCGGCGGTTTAAGTGCAAAAAAGTGTTCTACCGCATTGGCGCTGACAAACAGCACGCCCACGTATTGGTCCAACTGCTGCCAGGCCCGCAGCACGCCACTTGAATCGTCGACCGGACCAACCTGAATCAGGGGCAACGCTTGGGCCGGCCAACCCCGCGCTGCCAAATCGTGCACCCACCGCTGCGCCTCACGTGCGGGACGGGTCACAATCAGATTCATATCAAAGCGAACCCAAAGTCGCCTGTGGCGCACCGCCCGCAGCCACCACACCGGCTTTCAAATCAGCCGCGGCATACGCCCCCAATGCGGCGGCGCTGGCCAGGTCGGTGACCGGCCCGCTGTGGCGCACACAGACCAGTGGTAATACGCCCTCGGGGTCACCCCAAGCGGCATCGATCGTCAACACCTCCCCTTGCAGCGTGGCGTAAGCGGCCAACGGCATCGAGCAACTGCCGCCCATGGCCCGGCTCACGGCACGCTCGGCCGAAATCGCCAGCCCACTGGGGTGGTGAGCCAATGGGGCCAGCGCGGCAATCACGTCTGGGCGATTGCTACGAACCTCAATCCCCAGCGCGCCCTGTCCAGCCGCTGGCAACATCACATTAGGCTCAAAAATTTCGCTGATTCGCGCGCCCAGACCGAGCCGCTTCAAGCCTGCCGCAGCCAGCACAATGGCGTCATATAAGCCCTCGTCAAGCTTGCGCAAACGGGTGTCCAAATTGCCTCGCAAGGGCTCAATGCGCAGATCTGGACGCAAAGCCAGCAACAAAGCCATACGGCGCAAGCTGGATGTGCCCACCACCGCGCCATGCGGCAAACTGGCCAGCGTGGCGTGGTGATTGGAGACAAAGGCATCGCGCGGGTCTTCGCGCTCCATCAAACAGGCCAACACAAAGCTTTCCGGCAATTCCATCGGTACATCCTTGAGCGAGTGCACCGCCAGGTCCGCGCGACCATCTTCCAGCGCCGTCTCCAGTTCTTTAACAAACAAACCCTTGCCGCCGACCTTGCTCAGGGACCGGTCCAGAATCTGATCGCCCAGCGTGGTCATCCCCAGCAAGGTCACCTGATGGCCCCGCTCGATCAGCAAGGACTGGACGTGTTCAGCCTGCCAGAGCGCCAGACGGCTTTCGCGGGTGGCGATGGTGAGGTTCAAAGAGGGTATGGACATGGGCAGGGATAAGGACTCAGGGTAGTAACAGGTTGGTAATCTTCAATGAAATGGGATGCTAGCATGACGCAACGTGCCGTTTTGCGCATTGTCCTACCTCCATAAGTCATGACAACAGTTACAAAAACAACGCCCAGCGGGCGCACCAAAGACAATGAACGCCCGCTGGTCGAGGATATTCGCCTGCTGGGCCGTATTTTGGGCGATGTCATTCACGAACAGGAGGGGGTACTGGCGTTTGAGTTGATCGAACAAATTCGTAAACTCTCGGTGGCCTTTCGCCGTGATGCCGACCACGAGGCTGACAAGGCGCTCAAAAAGCTGCTCAAGGGCCTGAGTGACGACCAGACGGTGAGCGTGATTCGCGCCTTCACCTACTTTAGCCACCTGGCCAACCTAGCCGAAGACCGACACCACATCCGACGCCGGGCGATTCACGAGCGCGCCGGCGACACCCAGGAAGGCAGCATTGAAGTGGCGCTGGCCCGCTTGCGCTGGGCCGGCATTGCCCCCAAAACCATTGCCGACACGCTGGCCACCAGCTTTGTCTCTCCGGTGCTCACTGCCCACCCGACCGAAGTGCAGCGTAAAAGCATTCTGGACGCTGAGCGTGACATTGCACAACTACTCACCGCCCGCGACGACATCAAGGTCCGGGCCGCCGCCGTCAATGCCAACAAGGATGCCCTGACGCCGCGTGAACTGGCCGCCAATGAAGGGCAAATGCGGGCCCGTGTGCTGCAACTCTGGCAAACCCGGCTGCTGCGCTTTACTAAGTTGACGGTCGCCGACGAGATAGAAAACGCCCTGAGTTATTACGAATCCACCTTTTTGCGGGAAATTCCCAAGCTCTACGGCGATCTAGAACGCGCGTTAGGCCAACACCCGGTACACAGCTTTCTGCGCATGGGGCAATGGATTGGCGGGGACCGCGACGGCAACCCGAACGTCAACGCGCAAACCCTGACCCACGCACTGCGCCGCCAGGCTGATGTGGCGCTGCGCCATTACCTGACCGAGGTCCACTACCTAGGAGGCGAACTCTCCCTGTCCGCCCTGCTGGTGGACTGCCTGCCCGCCATGCAGGCCCTGGCCGACCGTTCGCCCGACACCAATGCACACCGCCGTGACGAGCCCTACCGGCGCGCGCTGATAGGCGTCTATGCCCGACTGGCCGCCTCTTTGCGTGACCTGACCGGTGGCGAAGCCGCACGCCACGCCGTGGCACCCCAAAACGCCTACCTGAGCGCCGCCGAATTTTTAGCCGATTTACGCACTCTGCAGGCTTCACTGCTGGCACACCATGGCGCGGCACTGGTGGCCCAACGGCTACACCCCCTGATCCGGGCGGTCGAAGTTTTTGGTTTCCACTTGGCTACGGTTGATTTGCGCCAAAGTTCAGACAAACACGAAGCCGTGGTGGCCGAGTTGCTAGCCGTAGCCCGCATCGCGCAGGACTATGGCACGCTTAATGAATTGGCCAAACGCCAACTGCTCATGGATCTGCTCAGCGAGGCCCGCCCGCTGCGCGTAATGGGCGCAATTTATTCAGCGCATAGCCAAAGCGAACTGGCCATTTTCGAGGCCGCCAAAGTCATGCGTGAGCGCTTTGGCGCGCAAGCTATCCGCCACTACATAATCAGTCATACCGAAACCGTGAGCGACTTGCTGGAAGTGCTGTTGCTGCAAAAAGAGGTCGGCCTGATGCGCGGCCTGCTAAACGACCCACAGGCTGGCGAAACAGACGAGGCGGCAGCGACTTGCGATCTGATTGTGGTGCCGCTGTTCGAAACCATTGAAGACCTGCGCAACGCCGCGCCCATCATGCGCGAGTTTTATGCCCTGCCCGGCATTTTAGGGCTGATCCAACGCTGCCGCCACGACCAGTACAGCGAACAAGACATCATGCTGGGCTACTCCGACAGCAACAAGGACGGCGGCATTTTCACCAGCAACTGGGAACTCTACCGCGCCGAAATTGCGCTGGTCGAGCTGTTTGACCAACTGGACCACGACACACCAAGCCGTAAAACTATTCAGCTGCGCATGTTCCATGGCCGCGGCGGCACAGTGGGACGCGGCGGCGGCCCCAGCTACCAAGCCATTTTGGCGCAGCCGCCCGGCACCGTGCGCGGCCAGATTCGCCTGACCGAACAGGGCGAGGTGATCGGCTCCAAATACGCCAACCCCGAGATTGGAAGGCGCAACCTAGAGACCCTGGTCGCCGCCACACTGGAGGCTACGCTGTTGCAGCCGACCAAGTCCGCCACGCCGCCCTTTTTACAGGCCGCCGCCGAGTTGTCCGGCAGCAGCATGGCGGCTTACCGCAAGCTAGTCTATGAGACACCAGGCTTCACCCAGTACTTTTTTGACTCGACACCGATCCGTGAAATTGCCGAACTCAACATCGGCTCGCGTCCAGCGTCTCGCAAACCCTCACAAAAAATTGAAGACTTGCGCGCCATCCCCTGGGGCTTTAGCTGGGGCCAGTGCCGCCTAACGCTGCCGGGTTGGTACGGCTTTGGCTCGGCGGTGGACGCCTTTCTGAACCCGGACGCACATTCTGACAACGCGGCTGCAAGTAAAAAAACGTACAAGGACCGGCTCGCCCTGTTGCAGCAAATGGACAAACAATGGCCGTTCTTTCGCACCCTGCTCTCCAACATGGACATGGTGATGGCCAAAAGCGATCTGGCGCTGGCCTCGCGCTACTCGGAACTGGTCGCAGACACCCGCCTGCGTAAAAAAATATTCAGCGCCATCGAGACCGAGTGGCAGCGCACCACAGTGGCGCTGGGCCTGATCACCGGTGACAAGCAGCGCCTCACCAACAACGCTGGCCTGCAACGTTCGATACGCCACCGCTTTCCCTATATTGACCCGCTGCACCACCTGCAGGTCGAACTGGTGCGCCGCTACCGAGCCGGCCAGACCGACGAACGAGTGCAACGCGGTATTCACATCTCCATCAACGGTATCGCAGCCGGACTGCGCAATACAGGGTAGGTTCATGGACAGCTGCGGCCTGCGGCTTCGCAGAGACGAAAGGTGTCGCAACTGGCTTAAATAACGGGGCCCCACAAGCCCGATAAAATCGGGCAATCTGTCCTCTTTTATGAGGATACCCTGCCCCTACTATGTTTGCCATGTCACACAACCAATTCGATAAAAAATCAGAAGCCTGGTCTGCCCTCTTCTCTGAACCCATGAGCGACCTGGTCAAGCGGTACACCTCCAGCGTTTTTTTTGACAAGCGCCTATGGCAGGCTGATATCGCGGGCTCGCTGGCCCATGCCGACATGCTGGCAGCACAAAAAATCATTACGACCGAAGACCATGTCGCCATTCAAAACGGCATGACTACCATCACCACCGAGATCCAATCGGGCGCCTTCGAGTGGCAACTCGACCTTGAGGACGTGCACCTAAACATCGAGGCACGCCTGACCCAACTGGTCGGCATTGCCGGCAAGCGCCTGCACACCGGGCGCTCCCGCAACGACCAGGTCGCTACCGATGTGCGGCTCTGGCTGCGTGACGAAATTGATTTGATCGGCGGCCTGCTCACCGATTTACAGAGAGCGCTGCTGGACGTTGCCAGCAAAAATGTCGAGGTCATCCTGCCCGGCTTCACCCACCTGCAGGTAGCACAACCCATCAGCTTCGGCCACCATATGCTGGCCTATGTCGAAATGTTCAGCCGCGATGCCGAGCGCATGGGTGAGGTGCGCCAGCGCACCAACCGCCTGCCATTGGGCGCCGCCGCTCTGGCCGGCACCAGCTATCCGCTAGACCGGGAACGCGTAGCCATAACGCTCAAAATGGTCGATTCACAAGGCCAGCCCCAGATTTGCCAGAACTCGCTGGACGCCGTGAGCGACCGTGATTTCGCCATTGAATTCACCGCAGCCGCCACGCTGTGCATGGTGCACGTCAGCCGCTTCAGCGAAGAACTGATTTTATGGATGAGCCAAAACTTCGGCTTCATCCAGATTGCCGACCGCTTCACCACCGGCTCATCCATCATGCCGCAGAAGAAAAATCCCGATGTACCCGAACTAGCACGCGGCAAAACCGGCCGCGTAGTCGGCCACCTAATGGGCCTGATCACCCTCATGAAGGGCCAGCCGCTGGCTTACAACAAGGACAATCAGGAAGACAAGGAGCCGCTGTTTGACACCGTGGACACCTTAAAGGACACACTTCGCATTTTTGCCGAAATGGTAGGTGGTCAACTCAACCCAGCTACCGGCGTCAAAGAAGGCGGCATCACCGTCAAACCTGAAGCCATGGAGCGCGCCGCCCTCAAGGGCTACGCCACGGCGACCGATCTGGCGGATTACTTGGTTAAAAAAGGCCTGCCGTTCCGTGATGCCCACGAAACCGTGGCCCATGCAGTGAAAGCCGCCATTGCGCACCAAGTGGATCTATCAGAACTCCCTCTGGTGGTGTTACAAGAGTTCAACCCGTCCATCGAGAAAGATGTCTACGAGGTGCTAAGCCTGCGGGGTTCACTCAACGCCCGCGATATTCTGGGTGGCACAGCGCCAAACCAGGTACGTCTGCAGATTGCACGGCAACTCAAACGCCTAGGCTAAAGAGGTAGAGCCCATAGATCATGAAAGCGAAGGCGTTGCGCTATGGCGGCGGCGCTAGGCCTAGACCTCTAATCATTGCTGCAGTGCAACAAAAAGTTGTATTCATGTGGAATTTATCCCTATAATTCAAACCATGCTGCAGTGCAACATAATTGGTTGCACGTAGCACTGAGCCTCATCAACACCACACATTAAGGGATTTCACATGAACAATACAACAGAACAATTCGCCGCCACCAACAAAGCCAATCTGCAAGCCCTAGAAGGTTTGACAGTCCAGGCTTACGCCAGTGTCGAAAAACTGGTTGAACTGAACCTAGCTGCTACGAAAGCTGTCATAGGTGACACTTTCAGCCACGTTCAAGCCGTTATGGGCGCTAAAGACGCACAAGAACTGATGGCTCTGCAAACTGGCATGCTGAAGCCTATGAACGACAAATCTGCCGCTTATGCCCAGCACATTCAGACCATCGTGACCGGCAGCAGCACCGAATTCACCAAAACAGTCGAAGCCAAGACGGCCGAAGCACAAAAAGCGCTGAGCGGCGTGATTGAGAATATGACTAAGAACGCACCAGCCGGCAGCGAGTCCGCTGTTGCCGCTTTCAAAAATGCCTTGACCGCGGGTCAAACTGCTTTCGAGTCGGCTCAGACAAGCGCTAAAAAAGCCGTTGAAACAGCACAAACCAACTTCACAGCCGCCGCGACCCAAGCGTCTGACGCTGTGAAAAAAGCGACCAAAACAGCTTAATTCCTCTGCCCCTCAGGCTGCAAGCTAAAAACGGCACCTAACGGTGCCGTTTTTATGGGTGGAGCAAAAAATCAGGCTTTGCTGATCGGGATATAAATCTCTCCACCCGCTTGTTTGAATTCCTGCGATTTGGCCTGCATGCCTTCGGTCAGCGCCTGCGCATCGCTTACACCTTTGATCTTGGCATAGTCGCGCACCTCTTGCGATATCTTCATCGAGCAGAACTTTGGGCCACACATCGAACAGAAATGTGCCACCTTGGAGGCGTCCTTAGGCAAAGTTTCATCATGAAAGTTACGTGCCGTGTCCGGGTCCAGTGACAAATTGAACTGGTCCATCCAGCGAAACTCGAAACGCGCCCTGGACAAGGCGTCATCCCGCGCTCGCACACCGGGGTGGCCCTTGGCCACATCCGCCACATGGGCCGCAATCTTGTAAGTGATGATGCCAACCTTAACGTCATCCCGGTCCGGCAAACCCAGATGCTCCTTAGGTGTCACATAACACAGCATGGCCGTGCCAAACCAGCCAATCATGGCGGCACCGATGCCGCTGGTGATATGGTCATAGCCTGGCGCAATGTCGGTGGTCAAGGGGCCCAGCGTATAAAACGGCGCCTCATGGCAATGCTTAAGTTGCTCCGTCATATTGGCCTGCACCAAGTGCAGCGGCACATGGCCCGGGCCTTCGATCATGACCTGCACATCCTGCTGCCAGGCCTGTTGCGTCAGTTCACCCAGCGTGCGCAACTCGGCAAACTGGGCTTCGTCATTGGCATCGGCTCCCGAACCGGGGCGCAGACCATCACCCAACGAGTAACTGACATCGTAGGCCTTCAAAATTTCGGTCATTTCATCAAAATGGCTATAGATGAAATTCTCTTGGTGGTGCGCTATACACCACTTGGCCATGATCGAACCACCGCGCGACACAATGCCGGTGACCCGGTTGGCGGTAAGGTGGATAAAGGCCAAGCGCACACCCGCATGCACAGTGAAGTAATCAACGCCCTGCTCAGCCTGCTCGATCAGCGTGTCGCGAAAAATTTCCCAGGTCAGGTCTTCGGCTACGCCGCCTACTTTTTCCAGCGCCTGGTAGATAGGTACAGTACCAATCGGCACCGGCGAGTTGCGCAAAATCCAGTCGCGAGTGGTGTGGATATTGCGCCCGGTCGACAGGTCCATCACGGTGTCAGCGCCCCAGCGCATCGACCAGACCAACTTTTCGACTTCTTCTTCGATGCTCGAGGTCACTGCCGAGTTACCGATATTGGCATTAATCTTGACTAGAAAGTTGCGGCCAATCACCATCGGCTCGACTTCAGGGTGATTGATATTGGCCGGAATGATGGCACGGCCCCGCGCCACCTCATCGCGCACAAACTCAGGTGTCATGACACGCGGAATGCTGGCGCCAAAACTGTTGCCGGCCAGGCGTTTTTCACGCTCAGCGTTGCCCAGGTAGGGTTCCATCCATTCAAGTTTTTGGTTCTCCCGGATCGCCACGTATTCCATCTCGGGCGTGATGATGCCCTGACGGGCGTAATGCATTTGCGACACATTGGCACCCGCTTTGGCGCGGCGCGGCGTACGTTGCAGACCGGCGGCTTGCTGGCGCAGCGCGGCAAGCACCTCGTTGTCGCCATTTTTTTGACCATCGTCGAGCGCAAATGGGGCGCGACCGGTGTAAGACTCAGTATCTCCCCGGCCCTCAATCCAACCTTGGCGCATGGGCGCTAAGCCCTGGCGCACATCAATGCGGGCATCGGGGTCGGTATACGGGCCAGAGGTGTCGTAGACCACCACCGCTTCGCCGTTGCTTTGTTTGATTTCACGCATCGGCACGCTAACGCCGGGCTGGCTGCCAGGCACATAAATCTTGCGCGAAGCCGGCAGCGGTTCGCGCGTGAGGCGCATAAGTTCGGTGAATTTATCGAGGGCATTCATCTGGCAGTCTCCTGAGGTGTTGACAAAGTGCCCGAGGCACAATCCATCAAAATCACGAACAGGGAAGACAAAACAATGCCCCAACAAGGCCCGACAGGGCGGGCAAGGGACGGCAAGGCAGTTTAGCTCTTCTTACGCCGGTATGAACCGGATCAAGTTCGCGGGTTTGATCAATCATCTCAGCGCTTTTGACAGCGCACCCCGGGCAGACTGCAGTGTACGCGATGCCGAAGGCGGCTCCAAGCCCTCCTTGCGGCAATCGCATCAGTTTTACTTGGTGATGATGTCGCGGTTCATCGGCGCCAACAAGGCCAGCAAGCGGTTTTGCACAGTGAACGGAATACTTTGCTCATCCATGGCCAATTGCAAACCTTCCACCAGGTTATTGAAGGCTCCCTTGTTTACACCCATGGCGGCATGGGCGGTTTTCATATCCTGCCCTTTGTAGACACAGGGTCCGCCGGTCAACTGGCAAACCTGCTCGGTCAAGCTAGCTTTCAGGCGTTGGGGCACGGTGTCCTTGAAGTAGGGCTGGATGCGGGGATCCGCCATCCAGCGGTCAACCGCTTTGTCCATCACTTTGGCAATGCCTTCTTTTTGTCCGAAGGACTGGTACAGCGCATCTGAGGTGGACATGGTTTGTGCCATGGCCGGGGCAGACAACAGGGCGGCACAGGCCAAACTCAGGCTAAACACTATCTTTTTCATATTTAAATCTCGGTAATTGGAATGTTCAGGAGCGGACAACGGGATTTAGAACGCCAGTTGAGCCGACAAGTAGTAGCCAGTTTGTTTGCGACGCTCCGGGTTCAGCACCGCAACGATGCGTCCCAGGTCCAGATAGGCAGCGGTGATTGACAGGTTCTTGCTAGGTGCCCAGGCAATAAAAATGTCTTTCCAGTCGTCTTCCGCCAGGGCGTTGCCTAAGCCGGCCGCGCGGCCCAAAGCCTCTAAATTATTCGGCTTAAAACGATATTCAGCACCAATGGCGACGTTCTTGCTCAGCAGATAGGCCACCGAGAACTCGGACTGCAGACTGCGGCTGTTCTTACCCGGGGCGCCCGAACCGAAGCCGAGTAAACCGTTCTGGTTGGCGTTGGTCGAACGCAGGGTAGCATTCACCAGCAGGCCATTGCCGAGAAACAGCTTGGTAGCGCTGACATAGACATCGGTGCCCGATGTCTTGGTACCCAGAAAGTCCAGCACCGGCTGCAACGAACCTGGACGCACATCTTTGTACTCCAGACCGACGGCAATTTGGGGCATCCAGGTGTCGCTGTTGAGCACCGCGTCGCCCGCGACCTTAA